>DASYPC010000425.1:0-9467 GCA_036007105.1 Burkholderiales bacterium
GCACGAGGTCGACGCCGGCTTCAACATTCACCTGACGATCGACCCGGATGCGCAGCGCATCGTCCAGCAGGCCAGCGCCTGCTACGCGGGCGATCCGGCAAGCTGCGAGCGCATCGGCCTCGTGAACGATGCGAAGTTCGACGAGTTCACCCGGCTGATGTACGAGAAGGCGGCCGTGCGCATGGCTGCGGTTGCGCTGATCGATATTCCGACCGGGAAAATCGAGGCGCTGGGCAGCGCCCATACCGATTGCTACCGGCAGGAGTACGACGGACCGGGGCGGAACGCCGCGCAGTGTCCTGATCTGCCGACCACGCCGCGTTACGAGCCGGACGGGCTGCTCAACCATGCGCTCTTCACCCCGGCGCTGCCCGGGTCGATCATCAAGCCGATCATGGCCACCGGCTTTCTGCAGGATCCGCGTTACCGCAGGAAGATCGAGGGGGAGCGCGTATCGCGCGAGTTCACGCGGCTGCAGGACGAGCTGAAGGGCTCGGATTCGGTCGCGTTCCTGAATCGCATGTTCTGCGTCGACAAGGGATGGGCGAATTGCGACCGTCCCCGGGACATCCAGCAGGCGGCGCTGCAGTTCGGCTGGAACCCCGGCTGCGTCGAGGCGTCGTTTCGCTGCGGCCGGCTGAACGTGCTGTTCGGCTTCGCCGACGCGAGCCGGATCCGCAACGACACGACGCGCATGCCGCTCGGCGCATCGGTGCTGTACGGCAGGCTCCTTACCGAGCCGGCGTCCGCCAAGCGGGTGGCGGATTACCAGATGATGCGCGATTTTTCGTTCGAGCCAGGACATGCCGCCTCGTGCAGCCGCGGCGAGTTCTACACGGGCGCGGGACGCAACCGCGGATGGCGGAAATGCCGGCAGGGCCATCTCGTCTATCTCGAATCGGAAGGCTGGGGCCAGGGCAACGCACGCGCGACCGCGCTCGGCGCTGCGGGAATGATGTCGCGCCTTGCCGCGGCCGCCAACGGACAGGCGAGCCAGAGGCTGCCCTATCTCGTCGAGCGCATCAGCGATGCGCGCGGACAGACATTCAATCTTGCTGCGCACCAGTTCGGCTTCGCCGATCCGGTGAAGCTCGAGATCCCGCAGCCCGATGCCTCGCTGATCATCCAGGGGCTGGTCAGTCACAAGGCGCGCGGCACGCCGGCCGGTACCCGCTCGGGAACCGCGCACCCGGCCTGCGCGCGGGTGTTCGATGCCGCCACGTGCAATGGCATCGACTGGATCGCGGGCAAGACCGGAACGCCGCCCTACGGCAACGACGGCCTGACGCTGAAGGAGATCCGCGAGAAGTGCCGGTCTGCGCCGCAGAAGGGCCGCACCCAGCGGGATTTGCAGGCGTCGTGCGGCCACGAGCAACCGTACAAGTGGTACGTGGCCGCCTTCAAGACCGATGACGCCCAAAGCGGCTTCAACAAGGCGGTCGCAGTGCTGACGGAGCGCAACTGGTACCGGTCCGGGCCGCTCGCCGGCAAGGTCCAGTCGCCTGGCGACCTGGACGCGATGAACATCAGCGCCGAGCTCGCCTTTCGCATCATGGCGCGGCTGAGGACCGACAAATCATGAGGACGCACGTCGAGACCTTTCGCGCGCCGTGGCCCGGCGTGCTGGTGGAGATGAAGGACTTCGTCGATCTGTGGTTCCTCGCCAGAGGAAGCCGGCCGCAGCCGGCGACGGTCAAGATCTTCATCTCCAAGGCGCTCGTCTCCCAGGCACGCCTGCAGCCGCACGCGCGCGAGTTCAAGGCGTCGATTTCCCGGATCCCGAATTGCCGGATCGAGCTCAAGGCGACCGAGCAGGCCGCTCACAAGATCGAAATTGAATACAACGAGGCACTCCAATGAGTATTGGCGGACTGTGGAACCGGATCAGCACTGCGTTCGAGCGCACCGATATCGGCGCGAGCGGCGAGATCGAGGACGATGCGCGCGGCGACGAGGACCTGGTGCGGCGTACCGCGACGCGCTACGCGCCGATCCGCAGGGCGGTGGAGCGTCGCGTCGCCACCTTCCTTCGCGAAGACGTCGTCTCGCACCTGGAGATCGGATTCAACGAGGTGTTCCTGCTCCACTACATCGAGATCGCTGCCGACAGCCAGGGGGCAGCCGAGCTCGAGCAGTTCCTCGATGAATTTTCTCCGCAGGCCCGCGTTCACTGGGTGCAGAAGCTGCTCGGGCCGGCCGTTGGCAAGCACGTCAGCGTCGACGAGTTCCTCGGTCTGGACAAGGAATTCTCGGCCGAGGCGCTCGCGGAGACCGATCCGTTCGAAGAGAGTCTCAATCAGGCCGCGGCACCGCTCTATCGCGTCATCCTGCACGGGCGCTGGGCCAGCGCTCCGGTCGTGCAGGCGGCCGAGCCGGCTCCAGCGGAGGAGGCTGCGCGGCTTGCGGGTCCGGGCGTGCGCCTGTCGGTGCAGGATGCCAAATCGCCCGGCGACGCGCGCGTCGCCGAGATCGAGCATTTTCCGGCGGTGCTGGGATCCTCGGTGCACGCGGACGTCGAAATCTCCGGCTATTACGTTTCGGCGCGCCACTGCACGCTGCACTGGGAGGGAGAGCGGCTCTGGCTTGCGGATCATTCCACCAACGGGACGTGGGTCGACGGCGAGCGAGTGCAGCGCGGTGCGCGGATTGCCCTCGCGAATGGCGCACTGATCGGCTTCGGGCGGGACCGCGGCGAGGCGGAATACGATCGCTATCCGGCGCTTCGCGCTCACCTGCTGCGCCAGCCGGTGGCGTCCGGGGCGAGCGCGACGCCGGTTGCGCCATCGGTCTCGACGCCGGTCGCACCCGGTGTCCCCGCGTCGATTCCGGTCCACGCCGCGGAAAACGCGCCGCTCGCCGTGCTTGCGATCGCCGATGCGACCGGAAGCCCGATCCGCGACGTGCTCAAACTGCCGTTCACGATCGGCCGCGGGTCTGCGCAGGACTACGTGGTTCCCGATGCCAACCAGGGCGTGTCGCGCGAGCATCTCGTCATCGAGGAGATCAATCGCTCGGGTGCGGTTACGGTCAACAAGGCGGTCAGCCGCAACGGGACGTTTGCTGGCAACCAGCCGCTGCCGGAGCGGTTCGTCTGGCGCTTCGGGCAGGAGATCGTGCTCGGCGAGCGATGGGCCGATGCCCCGCCGGTGCGAGTGTCCTTGCGGCCGCTGAAGGAGACGGCATGACCCGAGGCACCCCGGTGCGCGGGCCGCAGGTCGCGGAGAACGTGCCGTCGCGCCGCTCCTGGCGATGGCCGGGCGGCCTTGCCGCCGCGTACGCCTCCGAGGCGGGAAGCGGGCATGCGCGCAACCAGGATGCGTGCAGCCACGCGCCGTCTTCGGATCGCCCGGGATTTTGCGGTGTCGCCGATGGCGTCGGCGGCGGTGCGCATGGGGAGATTGCCAGCAGCGTTCTGCTCTCCCATTGCGCCGAGGCGCCGAAGGAAACGGTCCGCGATCCGGACCGGCTCGTCGACTGGGTCATCCGTGCCGACGCCAAGGTGGCCGAGGCGATCGCCCGGCGCACCGACCAGGCGGGCGCGGCGACCCTCGCCGCTGCGTGGTTCCCGAACCAGGGCACGGCGCACCTCGTCAACGTCGGCGACTGCCGGGTCTACCGCCTGTCGCCCCGCAGGCAACGATATGCGATCCAGCGCGTTACCCAGGATCAGACCTATGCCCGTTTCGCCGAAGCCCCCCCGCCCAACGGCAAACCGAACGACCCTGCGCGCATGGTCGGGGCCGGCGCGATCGGCGTGCCCGAAGTCGTGAAAACGGAAATCCGCGAGCGCGAGTTGCTGCTGCTCTGCTCGGACGGCGTGCACAAGTTCGTCGCCGATGAGCAGATCGCGAGCGTCGTTTCCGACGGCCTGTGCGGCGGCAGCTCGCTGGAGACGATCTGCGGTGCATTGGTGCATACCGCGAAGAGCAATGGCAGTCACGATGACGCGAGCGCGCTGCTCGTGCTGCGCCGCCCCTGGCTTGCGTCGCGCTGGGCGTATGCGCTCGCCGCGGTGTTGCTCGTATTGGTCAGCGTGCAAATGGCGTTCGCCGAGACGCAGTCGGTGATCGATCCGACCGAGGCGGCGGAGCCGGCGAAGGCCGCGCGCAAGGCGAAGAAGCCGGTCCCGGCCCCGGCCGCCGACTCGCTGAAACGCGAGCGCCAGCGTGCCGAAGAGGAGCAGCGCAAGAGGGCGAGCGCGGAAGCGCGCGCGCAGGAGCAGGCGCGGCAGGCCGATGCGGCGAGGGAAGCGGCGGCGAAAGCCGCGGCGCGAAGAGCAGCCGTTCGGGCAGCAGCGGATCGAGCGGCCGCCGCGAAAGCGACGCGGGCGCGGATCGCGGCCGAAAGGCTTGCAGCGGACCAGATGGTCGCGAGAGCGTCAGAAGCGGAGGCCGAAGCGCGCGAGGCGGCCGCCAGGGAAATGGCGGCGCTCGAAAGGGCTGCGAGAGAAGCCGCAGAGCGTGAGGCTGCTGCAGCCGCGAAGGAAGCGGCGAGAGAGGCCGCGGCACGAGAATCCGCGAGGCACGCGGCAGTGAAAGAGGCGGCGGCGCGGGAGCTCACGATGCGGCGCGCGGCCGCGCGGCTCTCTTCGTCCGGGGACGTCCTCGGCTCGAGGGCGCAGCCGAGTTTCGGGATCGTGTTCCGCGATTGCGCCGACTGCCCCGAGCTCGTGTGGCTGCCGCAAGGCGAATTCGTGATGGGCGAGCCGGCGTCGGCGAACGGCCCGCGCCATGCCGTGAGAATCGGCTACCCGCTGGCGGTCGGAAAGTTCGAAGTCACGTTCTCCGAATGGGATGCGTGTGTCGCCGGCGGGGGCTGCCGCCGCCGCCCGGATGATTCCGGATGGGGCCGCGGCCGGCAGCCGGTGGTGAACGTGAGCTGGGAGGATGCGCAGCAGTACGTCGCCTGGCTCTCCCGCAGGACGCGCAAGAACTATCGCCTGCTGACGGAAGCCGAATGGGAGTACGCGGCTCGAGCGGGCTCGCACGTGCGCTACTGGTGGGGAAATGAGGCGGGGCAGGGCGATGCGAACTGCAACGGCTGCGGCAGCAAGTGGGACGGGCGCCGCGCCGCGCCGGTGGGCAGCTTCGCGCCGAACCCGTTCGGGCTGCACGACATGCACGGCAACGTGTCGGAATGGGTCGAGGATTGCTACCACGACCGCTACGAGGACGCGCCCGGCGACGGCAGCGCGTGGACACTCGCGTGCACCGTGAAGGGCGACATCCGCATGCTCCGCGGCGGCACGTGGCGCGATCCCGCGAATGCGACGCGTTCCGCGGCCCGATTCTCGGCGTCGGTGCGTTACTACGACAATCGAATCGGCTTTCGCATCGCGCGGACGGAGTAGCGCGTGGCCTTCAACTATCTGAAACGCAAGCCGCCGGAAGACGAGATCCAGGATCGCTGGATCGAGCCGCGCCTCGGCCCGGATTTGAGCGGCGCGAAGAGCGCGGTCTTCGATTCGGGAAGGAAGACGATCATCGACTGCGCGCACGTGCGCGTCGAGCGCCTCGGGACTTACCCGGTGCTGTTCTCCAAGGTCTTCAAGGAATTCGAGGACCGGACCGGCCACAAATACGATTATCGATACTGGGCGGAGCGGGAGAATTTCTTCCTGCGCGAGTTCCTCAAGAGGCAGACCGAGTTCACCCACGTCGTCCAGGCGCGGCACCTGATCTCGGAGAACGAAGCGGCGAAGCAGGTGCTGACGCGGGATGCGGGGATCACGATCGCGGACTGGCTGCGCGTCAAGCCGCGCTACGCCGATACCGCGACGCTCAGCCATCCGTTCCAGCGCTCGGACGCGTTCCTGCGAATGCTGAAGGCGTGCCTCGTCGCGCTGCGGCAGATCCACCAGCACCGGATCGTCCACTGCGACATCAAGGAAGACAACATCTGCATCCCGTACGCGCCGCACCCGTTCCCGGGCGGCGCGCAGCCGATCCACCTGGAATACGAGAATCTCAAGCTGATCGATTTCGCGTTCGCGGTCGCGCACGCGATCCCGCTCACGCAGATCCTGGTCATCAACCCGGATGAGAGAGTCCCGTATCAGTCGGAGCTGCTGATTTCCGCGCTGCGCGCCGACCGGCGCAGCGGCTGCCCCAACGCGGTCCAGCAGCTCGACTACCGCGTGGATCTCTTCAGCCTTGGCTACATGGCAGAGAAGATCAGCGCAGCGGGGCTCGATTGTCCGTCCGGAACCGGCGATGCACGGGTCCTGGAAGACATCCGCAGCCTGGTGCAGAAACTGAAGGCGTTCGATTCGACGTCGGAAGTCGGGCCGCTGCCGCACGACGGCCTGATTGCAGAGATCGACCAACTGCTCGTCGAGACCGCCGGATCATCGGCATCTCTGCAGTTCCACGTCGACGGTGAATGGACGGCGGAAGAAATGGCGCAGGGGCGAGGCGCGAGCCGTCCGACACCGCTGACACCGGTGGCTTCGCCGCTGGCGACGCCGGTTTCGCTGCCCGTGACAGAGGCTCCGCGTCGATCGACGGGCGTAGCGAGGCTGAAGGTTCCGCTGCTGCTCGCGTTGCTGTGCGCCTGCGTGGGCGCCGCGGTCTTCTTCGTTGCGGGCGAGGCGGATACCGCGTTGGCCCCGCCTGCGCCGACCGCCGTCCTCGACAAGAGGATAGCGCCCGCACTGCCTGGTCCCGCGGAAGATCCTGCGCAGATTCTCGCGCTGCTGCGAAGCGACGAGGACGCCGTTTTCCAGGCCGCGTTCGGCAATCTTGCGAAAAATCCGGCAAACGATGCGGCGCTCGCTGAGACCATCACGGCCGAATACGCGGCCGCGCTCGCATCGGCGAGCCCCCGCGAAATGCGCTCGCGCGCATTGGGCCGGCTGATCTGGATGGCGAAGACCGGCAACGAGCTCGCCGCGCACCGCGTTGCGGCGTTCGAGAAATCGTACGACGCGTCCAAGGCAAGCGTCGCCAAATCCTCGTGGTGGCTGCGCGGCGAGGGCGCGCCCCCCGCCGACGCGATCCCCTGGGTCGAGAACGGCGAGCTGCTCGCGGAGCACGGCGACCGGCCGGCGATGCTCGACGTGGCGTTCGCCATCGGTCACGGCCGCGGAACCCGGCAGGACCGCGCGCGATCGGTGGAAACGTACCTGAAGGCGATGGCGTATTCCGCCGGCGCGGATGAGTTCTCGGTGAGGGTCCGCCAGTCCGCGGCACGCGGGCTTACCGTGATGCTCAACCGGATCGTCGAGCAGAAGGATCGGGATGCGGCCGTGCGCCTGGTCCCGGCGCTGCAATCGAACGCCGATGCCGGCGCAGCGGGAATGCAGTATTACCTGGGCCTCTTCAACGAGTGCGTCGCGCGGCCCGCCAACCTCGATGCCGCGCGGCAGTGGTACCGCAAGGCGGCCTCCGATCCCGAGTGGAGAGGCACGGTCGAGCGCAAGGCGCGCCTGCTCGGCAAGTGGTGCCCGCTCCCCGCGCGCGCCTAGCGCGCGAGCGGCCGGTCGATCAGCACCGCGAGCAGCAGCGCCGGCCCGCCGTGCGCCTGCCAGGCGTGGTTCGTGCCGCGCTGGATGACGACCTGGCCCGGCTTCAGGCGCGTCTCGCCTTCGTCGAGAATCAGCGTCACGTCGCCTTGCAGCAGGCAGATCACGTCGATCGTCTCCGTCGTGTGCATCGCCGGGTGGCGCGTCTGATCCCGGATGTGATGCGCGCCGCCCATTTCGGCAAATCGCTCGCGTACTACCTGGTTGAGCACCTCTCGCGGGATTCCATCAGGAGTGGGCGAAACCACGAACCAGCGCACCTGCACGTTGCCCTTGCGCGGGCCGAGGATCGGCTTCGTCGCACCGAGATCCTTCGTGTCGCGCGGGTCGAGCATGCCGGACGCGGCGTCCTCCCAGATCTCGAATAGGCCGCCGAGATTTGAGTCGCCGAAAGTAGAAGAGGGGCCGCCGTCGAGGATGACGATGGATCTGCCGCTCGCGTTGTCGCCGGTGATGATGCGGCGCATGGATTCGTTGAAGGACATGGTCACCTCTGGTTGGGCATCAGCAAATCACTGCTTCATCAGGATCGCGCTCGTTGATTGCTGCCTGGCGTCCGGGTGGTATCGTACAGCCATGCTTAGGCTGCTGTTGACCTGCCTCGGCGCGCTGCTCGTCGCGCACGCGCATGCCCAGGACCGCTATCCGTCGCGGCCGTTGCGCGTCGTTGTTCCTTTCGCGCCCGGGGGATCCACCGACATCTTCGCGCGTCTGATCGCCGAGCGGCTTGCCGCGTCGGTTGGCCAGCCGGTCGTGGTGGAAAACCGTGCTGGCGCCTCGGGCAACATCGGCGCCGAGGCGGTGGCGAAGGCGCCGGCGGATGGCTATACGGTTCTCATGGCCACCACGGGCGTGATGGCCATCAACAACGCGCTCTTCAAAGCGATGACCTATGACGCGGCGAAGGACTTCGAGCCGGTGATCTTCATCGCTTCGATCACCAACGTGCTGGCGGTGCCGGTCGACCTCCCGGCCAAGAGCGTGACTGAACTGATCGCGCTGGCGAAGAAGGAAGGCGGGCAATTGACATTTGCTTCCTCGGGCGCGGGCAGCTCGACGCATCTCTCGGCCGAGCTCTTCAAGAGCATGGCGGGCATCGACGTGGTGCACGTGCCGTTCAAGGGCAGCGGCCAGGCGCTGATCGACGTCGTCGCCGGGCGCGTATCGATGATCTTCGACAACATGCCTTCGGCGCTGCCGCACATCAAAGGCAACAAGCTGCGCGCGCTCGGCGTGACCGGCTCGAAGCGCTCCGGCGCGCTGCCCGACGTTCCGACGATCGCGGAAGCAGGATTGCCGGGTTACGAGTCCCTGTCGTGGAGCGGGTTCGCGGTTCCGGCGGGAACGCCGAAGGAGGTGGTCCAGCGGCTAAATCGCGAGACGAACGCAATTCTCGCGAGCCCGGACATGAAGCAGAAGCTCGCCGAGCAAGGCTCCGATGCAGTCGGCGGTCCGCCGGAAGCCTTTGCCGAGCACGCGCGCAAGGAGCGCGAGAAGTGGGGCCGGCTCGTGCGCGAGCGCAATATCGTGGTGAATTGACATGGTTGACCAGAGCTTTCTTGCCGCGCGCGTCGCGCGGACTCGCATCTCGGCCTCGGCCGCGGCAGCGCAGCGCGCGCGCGAATTGCGTGCGAGGGGCGTCGACATCATCGAGCTCGCGCAGGGCGAGCCGGATTTCAATACGCCCGAGCACGTGATCGAGGCCGCGACGCGCGCGATGCGCGCAGGCCAGACGCACTACACGCAGGTCGACGGCACGCCGGCGCTCAAGGCCGCGATCATCGACAAGTTCAAGCGCGAGAACGGCCTGACTTTCAAGCCCGAGAACATTTCCGCGGGCGCGGGCGGCAAGCAGATCCTGCACAACATTCTGATGGCCACGCTCAATCCGGGCGACGAAGTCGTGATCCCGGCGCCTTCGTGGGTCGCGTACGCCGACATGACG
>DASYPC010000426.1:0-8805 GCA_036007105.1 Burkholderiales bacterium
GAAGTAGCCGACAGCGGTTAGACCTATGCCGAACATGCCTACGATTGCAATGGCAGCAAAGAGAGCGAGTAGCAGAGTTGAGCCTTCGATGAAGTATCCCCAGGTACCGGCTGCGAGTGCAGCAAGCATCGACCACGCGCAGATCTGTAGACCGCGCGTGTATTGGTCCGGGTGGCTCGCGTTGTCGTCTGTGCTGTCCATTACTGGCACCTAACTAGTGTTTAGCCGTCATGCACTCGATGCTAGAACGATCCAAATATAGATGCAACGATCCACTTGCGGATCGCGCGATATGCCGGCAGATATTTATTAGTAGCGAATATCTGTCCGCAGCGTCGCTCTAATACCGTCTCATCTATCGTCGAGATCCAATCGCATGCGCTCATCCATGCGCTTCGCCAACGTGGCGATATCGGGCTCAACTACCGGCTCGGGGTCCTTGAACGAGCGCAGCCATGTGAGCTGTCGCTTGGCGAGCTGGCGCGTCGCTGCGATCGCTTTCGCGCGCATCTCCGCCTCGCTATATTCGCCCTCGAGGTAGCCCCATGCCTGGCGGTAACCCACGCAGCGCATGCTGGGCAATTCCGGCACGAGCGCATGACGCTTACGCAGGGACTGCAGCTCCTCGACGAGTCCTGCCTTGAGCATCGCGTCGAAGCGCGCGGCGATCCGCCGGTGCAGTTCGGCGCGATCCGCAGGCACGATCGAGAAACTCTTCAGCGCGAAGGGAAGCGCAACGACCGTAGCGGTTTGAAGCGACGACATCGACCGCCCCGTGATGCGCCAGATTTCCAGCGCACGCTGGATTCGTTGCGCGTCGTTCGGCGCGAGGCGCAGCGCAGCCTGCGGGTCGATCTTCGCCAGCTCGGCGTGCAGCGCGGGCCAGCCGCGCTGGGTCGCTTCTCTGTCGATCGCCGCGCGGACTGCCGGGTCGGCTGCGGGGAGCGCGTCGAGACCGGTGACCAGCGTCCGGTAGTAGAGCATCGTGCCGCCCACCAGCAGTGGAATTCGCTTCCTCGCCAGGATGCCTTCGACTGCGCCGATCGCGTCGCTGCGGAACTGCGCTGCCGAGTAGCGTTCGTCGGGATCGAGAATGTCGATCAGATGATGCGGGACCCTCTCGCGCTCGGCGCGCGAAGGCTTCGCGGTGCCGACATCCATGCCTCGATACACCTGCGCCGAATCGATGCTGACGATCTCGATCGGCAGTCGCGTCGCAAGCTCGAGCGCAAGACGCGACTTGCCGCTCGCCGTAGGGCCGAGCAGGCAATACGCCCTAGCGGCCACGCAGGAACAGCTTGTCCAGGTCGCCGAGCGTGAGCTGGTACCAAGTGGGGCGGCCGTGGTTGCAGCTGCCGGAGCGCTCCGTCGCTTCCATCTCGCGCAGCAGCGCGTTCATCTCTGCGATGCCGAGGACGCGATGGGCGCGCACCGCGGCGTGGCACGCCATTCCGGCGAGCAGCTCGTCGCGCCGGGCGGCAAGCACCTGCGCGGCACCGAATTCGCGCAGCTCGGCGAGCACGCCGCGCACGAGCGACGCGACGTCTCCGTTGGCGAGGAGCACCGGCGCAGCGCGCACCGCGAGCTCGTTCGGTCCGGCCACGGTCACCTCGAGGCCGAGCGATTCGAGCGCCGGCGCGTTTTCTTCGGCCGTCGCGACATCGAGCGCCTCGGTGCGGAACACCACTGGCACCAGAAGCCGCTGGCGCTGCACCGCGCCCGCGTCGATCGAGGCCCTCAGCTTCTCCATGACGATCCGCTCATGCGCCGCGTGCATGTCGACGAGAACGAGGCCCGCCTCGTTCTGGGCGAGGATGTACACGCCGTGCAGTTGCGCGAGCGCGTAGCCCAGTGGTGCCGCCCCGGAGACGGGAAGCGGCGCGGGTTGCACGGCAGGCTGCATTGCCGAGGATACGAACGACTGATACGCCGCCACAGGCTGCTCGACTGCGAATCGGCCCTGGAACGCGGGGCGGAGCGCTGACGGGCCGGGCGCGAATTCCGCATAGGCGACGGGCGCCTCAGCGACGCCAGGAGCGAGCGCCCGCGCAACCGCGTGCAAGACGAACTGATGCACGGCTCGTGCATCGCGAAATCGCACTTCGGTCTTTGCCGGATGCACGTTGACGTCTACGCCGCGAGGATCGAGCTCGAGAAACAGCAGGTACGCGGGCTGCCGCTCGCCATGCAGCAGCTCGCGCCAGGCTTCGCGCGCCGCATGCGCGAGCAACCGGTCGCGCACGAAGCGGCCGTTGACGAAGAAGTACTGCATGTCGGCGCGGCTGCGCGCCGCCTGCGGCGAGCCGGCAAGGCCGCGCAGTCGCAGCGGGCCGCTCTGCGCGTCCACTGCGACGCTCGAATCGACGAACTCGCGCCCGAGCAGCGCGGCGGCGCGCTCGCCGAGCCCCTGCTTGCGCAGATGGCTCGAGACGCGGCCGTTGTGCCGCAAGCTGAATTCCACATCCGGACGGGCCAGCGCGACCCGCCGGAATACCTCGTCGCAATGGCCGAACTCGGTGGCCTCGGTGCGCAGGAACTTGCGGCGCGCCGGGGTATTGAAGTAGAGATCTGCAACCGAGACGGTGGTGCCCTGCGCGCGTGCCGCGGGCTCGAGATCGTCCGGCCGCGCCGCCTGGGCGCGGATCGCGTACCCATGCGACGCGTCCGCAGTGCGCGAGGCGATCGAGAGGCGCGCAACCGCGGCGATCGATGCGAGCGCCTCGCCGCGAAAGCCCATCGTCGCGACGCCCTCCAGGTCATCCAGCGTCTGGATCTTGCTCGTCGCGTGACTCGCGAGCGCAAGGGACAGGTCGTCGCGCGCGATGCCGGCGCCGTCGTCCTCGACCTGGATACGGCGGATTCCACCCTCTTCGAGCGCGACTGCGATCGCCGTCGCGCCGGCGTCGATGCTGTTTTCGAGCAGCTCTTTCAGCACCGACGCGGGCCGCTCGACCACTTCGCCCGCCGCGATCTGGCTGATGAGCAGCTCGGGGAGGATGCGAATCGCCGGCACGAAAAGAGTATATAGAATTCAGCGATGGAAACTGTCGCCGCGCTGTGGGATCTGGCCGTCCATCTCGATCGCCACCTCGCGGCGTTCGTCGCCCAGCACGGCACCTGGGTCTACGCGCTGCTGTTCGCGATCGTTTTCTGCGAGACCGGGCTGGTCGTCACGCCGTTCCTGCCGGGTGATTCGCTGCTCTTCGTCACCGGCGCGCTCGCTGCGGCGGGCGGCATGGACATTGTCGCGGTGATATCGGTGCTGGTGAGCGCGGCGCTCTGCGGCGACAACGTCAACTACTGGATCGGTCGATGGGTGGGGCCGCGCGTGTTCCACTACCGGGAGTCCCGCTGGTTCAACCCGAAGCACCTGGAGCGGGCGCATGCGTTCTACGAAAAGCACGGCGGGAAGACGATCATCCTCGCGCGCTTCATCCCGATCGTGCGCACCTATGTACCGTTCGTCGCCGGCGTCGGCGCGATGCCGTATCTGCGATTCCTCGCGTTCAGCGTGGTCGGCGCGCTCGCCTGGGTGCTTTCGCTCTGCCTGCTGGGCTACTTCTTCGGCAACCTCGCGGTGGTGAAGGAGAACCTGACGCTCGTCATCCTCGGCATCGTGCTGCTTTCGATTTCGCCGGGGATCGTCGCCTGGCTCAAGCATCGCCGCCCGGCAACGCAGCGCTCAGTCGAGCGTCCAGTGGAACGATAGCTGCGCCGGATCGCCCGCCTGGGCAAGCGGACCGTGCGGGCGCGGCGGGTGCTTGGCGATGTATTGCCGGATCCCCGAGAGCAGCGCGCGCGCCAGCCGGTCCTGGTAGGCCTCGTCATTCAGCCGCCTTTCCTCCTCGGGATTCGAGATGAACGCGGTTTCGACCAGGATCGAGGGCACATCGGGCGCCTTCAGCACGGCGAAGCTCGCCTGCTCGACGTGCGGCTTGTGGAGCGTGTTGACATGCCCGAGCTCGCGGAGCACCGACCGGCCGAGGCGCAGGCTGTAATCCATCGTCGCGGTCTGCGAAAGGTCGAGCAGTGTCTGCGCGAGGTAGCGGTCTTTTACGTCGAGGCTGACGCCGCCGACGAGATCGGCTTCGTTCTCCTTCTTCGCCAGCCAGCGCGCCGCCTCCGACGTGGCGCGCCGCCCGGAGAGCGCAAACACCGAAGAGCCGCGCGCGTCCGGCCGCACGAACGCGTCGGCATGGATCGAGACGAACAGGTCTGCCTTCACCTTGCGCGCCTTGTCCACCCGGACGTGCAGCGGCAGGAAATAGTCGCCGTCGCGGGTGAGCAGCGCGCGCATGTTCGGCTCGGCGTCGACGAGCGCCTTGAGGCGCTTCGCGATCATCAGCGTGATGTCCTTCTCGCGCGAGCCGAGGCGTCCGAGCGCGCCCGGATCCTCGCCGCCATGCCCGGCATCGATCGCGATGATCGCGAGGCGCTCGATCTTCGTCGGCTGGGGCCGCGGCGCCGCGGGCGTGCCGGCGACCGGTGCAGCAGGCGGCACCGCCTTCTCCATCTGTTCGATCAGTGCCGCGAGCGGATCGGGCGGTACGAGCGGATAGAGATCGAGCACGAGCCGATGGCCATATTCCGCGACCGGCTTCAGCGTAAACGCCTGTGCGTTGACGCTTGCCTTGAGATCGAGCACGAGGCGCAGCACGCCCGGCCGGTAGCGGCCGACGCGCAGCTTCTCGATGTACGGGTCACCCGTGGTCACCTTGCCGTGCAACTCGGCGAGCGCCGGGCTCAGCTCGGCGCCTTCGAAATCGAGCACCAGGCGTTCGGGATCCTTGAGCGCGAAGAGCGTGTACTTGAGCTCGTTCTTCGATTCGATGGTCACGCGCGTGTAATCGCGCGCCGGCCAGATCCGGGTCGAGACGACCTGGGCTTCGAGCGCGCCTACGAAGAGCGAGAGCGCGAGCGCGAGGACTGCAGCCAGTCCGCCCCGGCCGCGCTTCGCGCGTGTACCCGCGCCAGTCGCCCCGCCCCCGCAAGCTGCAACTCGATTTCCAGGTCGGCCGGAGCCAGGAGTCCAGCAGCGCGCTCCGGCCACTCGACGATGCACAGCGCATCCGGCCCGAAGTACTCCCTGAACCCTGAGCTTACCCATTCCGTCTTGTCTTTGAATCGATAAAAATCAAAGTGATACAAGTTTAGGCGCGAAAGCTCGTAACCCTCAACCAACGTATAGCTTGGACTCTTAACGCGCCCGGCGTGGCCCAGTGCACCGATGAGCCCTCTTGCCAGCGTCGTCTTGCCCGATCCCAGATCGCCCGAAAGGTAGAGCACTCGCCCCGTCCTGGCGCCGGCCGCAAGGGACGCGCCGAGCGCAAGCGTATCCGCTTCCTCCGCAAGCTCAATAAGATGCTCGGTCATGGACTACGCTTCACTCGCCGCAAGGATCAAGGGCTGGGGTGCGGAACTCGGGTTTCAGGCGGTCGGCATCGCGGACGCGGACCTGTCCGCCGCCGAGCCGAGGCTGGCCGAGTGGCTGCAAAAAGGCTGGCACGGCGAGATGGATTATATGGCGCGCCATGGCGTTACCCGCGCACGCCCGGCGGCGCTGATTCCCGGCACGCTTCGCGTCATCAGCTGCCGCATGAATTACTCGACGAGCGACGCAGACGAGCGCGCCGCGCTCGCCGAGCGTGCGCGGGCCTATGTGGCGCGCTATGCGCGCGGGCGCGACTATCACACGCTGGTGCGGAGTCGATTGCAGAAGCTGTGCGATCGCATCGAGAAAGACGCAGGGCCGTTCGGCTATCGCGCGTTCGCCGATTCCGCACCGGTGCTGGAGGTGGAGCTCGCCGCGCAGGCGGGAATCGGCTGGCGCGGCAAGAACACACTGCTGCTTTCCCGCGATGCAGGATCGTATTTTTTTCTCGGCGAGATCTACACCAGCCTGCCGCTGCCCGCCGATGCCCCTGCCGCGGAGCACTGCGGGACCTGCCGGGCGTGCATCGACGTCTGTCCGACGCAGGCGATCCGCGCGCCCTACGAGCTCGACGCGCGGCGCTGCATCTCCTATCTCACGATCGAGCACAAGAGCGCGATTCCCGAGGAGCTGCGGCCGCTGATCGGCAACCGCGTATACGGCTGCGACGACTGCCAGGTCTTCTGCCCGTGGAACTCGTTCGCGCAACGCTCGCCCGAGGACGACTTCCGTGTTCGCAACGGCCTGGACCGTGCGACGCTCGTGGAGCTCTTCGCCTGGACCGAGGAGGAGTTCGACGTGAGGATGCGCGGCTCGGCGATCCGGCGGATCGGCTACGAGCGCTGGTTGCGCAATCTCGCTGTCGGGCTCGGCAACGCGCCTTCGTCGGGGGAGGTGATCGAAGCGCTGCGCGGCCGCGCGGCGCATCCGTCCGCGCTCGTGCGCGAGCATGTCGAATGGGCGCTGCGGATGCACGAGGAGAAGAGGCAGTGAACGACTGGACCGCCGACCGGCTGCTTCCCGGCTTCGAAGCGAAGCGCCTCTCCTTTCCCGACGACTACGACGGGCCGGTCGCGGCGACGCTGGTGCGCTTGCCGCACCCGGATGCGCCGCGCGGTGCGGTGCTCTACGTCCACGGCTTCATCGACTATTTTTTCCAGCGGCACGTCGCGGTGCGCTTGGCGCAGGAAGGGTACGCGTTCTACGCGCTCGACCTGCGCAAGCACGGGCGGTCGCTCGCCGACCACCAGCACCCGTGCTTTTGCAAGGACCTGTCCGAGTACTTCCCCGACCTGACGCGTGCGCTGGCGGAAATCGGCGAGCCGGTGCTGCTCGCGGGGCATTCGACCGGCGGGCTGCTGTGCTCGATCTACGCGCGCGAAGGCGAGCGGCGCGACCAGGTGCGCGCGCTCTGGCTCAACAGCCCATTCTTCGATTTCAAAGTGAGTGGCGCGCGCCGCGCGAAGCTCGCGCTCGGCATCGCGCTCGGCCGCCTGTTTCCGTTCCTGTCCGATCCCAACGCGGTGCGCCCTGCGTACGTGAAGAGCCTGCACCGGGATTTCGGCGGGGAGTGGGAGTTCGACCTTGCGCTCAAGCCGGTGGCCGGGTTTCCCGCATATTTCGGCTGGCTCGCCGCGATCCGCGATGCGCACGCGAAGGTCCACGCAGGGCTGCGCCTCGCATGCCCGGTGCTGGCTATGCATTCCGACGAGGCCGACATCATCCTCGACTGGCGCCAGGTCGCACGGTGGTCGCGCACGCTCGGACCGCAGACCTCGGTGCTGCAATTCCCCGGCGGGCTGCACGATCTCGCGCTCTCGCGCAGCGAGATCCGCGAAGAGGTTTTCCGTCAGCTCTTCGACTGGCTGGGGTTCAGCGTTCGCGCCTGAGCCACTGGTGGAACGAGAACAGGTTGCGCCGCCAGATCTCGTCGTCCGCCACGAAGCGCGCCTCTTCCTGCAGGAACGTGCGCGCCGCTTCGCGCGGGCCGGGTCCGAACGCCGGATAGACCGGGTGCCCGTTGAGGTTGGCGTCCTCCACCACGAGGTACGAACCCATGCCGACGAGGCGTTGGTAGAGGCGCAGCTCCTTGAGCACGTGTGCGGCGGTGTGGTCGGAATCGAGTGAGACCAGACCGCCTCCGCGCGGCAGGAAGGCCTCCGCGGCCTGCATCGTCTTGGGATCGGTAGAGCTTCCTTCGATCAGCCGGATGCGCGGGTGCTTGAGCGTGCGCGCTTCGGCGGAGAGCTCGATGTCGATGCCGACGACCACGGCCGCGGGATCCGCGCCGATCGCGTCGAGCAGCGTGGCGAAGAAGAGGACCGAGCCGCCGCCCGCCACGCCGGTCTGCACGATGAATCCCGGGCGCACGCGAAACGCGAGCTCCTGGTAGAGCTGCAAGTCGAGCGGGCATTGCTTGATCTGGTAGCCGAGGTAGGTCAGGCGATCCCAGCCGAGCGAAGCGTAGTAGAGCTCGTGGAATGAATCGATCGCCGCCTGGACCTGCGCCGGCGTCGGCGCCGATGGATCGTTGCTCATCGCCTATGCGAGCTTCGCGCCCTTCGCGACGAGCAGCGCCCGCAGCACGGAGCGATGGCAGCGTGCCTCGTCTTCGCAGTAGCAGCCGACCGAGAAGTCGGCGTGATGAGAGAGCGCCGCGAGCAGCTCGAGCGCGTGGCTGCTTTCGGGCGTGGTCATCTCCGCCCGGTATTTCTTCGCGAACGCTGCCCATTCGGCGGGCGTTGCGGCCCGCTGTCCGCGTTTCATCGTCTCGAGGCTCGGCGCCAGGTTCGGAAACCAGACGTCGTACCAGTTCTGCGAGGCGAACGCGGACTTGGGCACGCCGCGCGGCGGGCGGCGCACGGTGCCGATGCGCGTGCCCTCGCCGCGAGTCCTGGGAGTTCCGAGACGCACGACCCGTACGCTCATTTCAGAGGGCCCCTATCCTGCCTGGCTTCATGCTTCACTTACCATCGCACGACGATCGGCACATCGGCTGGGAAACTCTGGGACTTGCCTTCACGGCCATGATCCCATTCCAGCTCGAGGTGGTGTGTCGGTCCATCCTGCAGCGAAAACAACCCGTTCTCTGCAAGAAAGCGCACCCCGGCGGATATCGGCGTGGCGCAAGCGGCGCGTTGGACGGTCACGCGCGTGAGCGTCCGGCGGGCGCCGCGGTGCTCCGGACTTCCGTCCGTCGAGCGTTTGGCTTGAGAGGAGAGGAACACCAAAGGATCAGAATGAAGCCCGCGGGGCGTCACGATCCGAATGCCGGCGCCCGTGGGCAAATACGCAGCTTGATATATCCACGTTTCGAATGGCCAGGAGCGAGACTCGGCGCGGATACAAACACCGAAGGGCGACGCACCGGTTTC
>DASYPC010000427.1:0-6314 GCA_036007105.1 Burkholderiales bacterium
CGCCGCCCCTCAATCGATTCTCTATGGTCTGCCGACTTTGCGCGTATTTGTTTCTTGCGCAAAGTCGGCAGATGCGGGAAGAGCTCGTTTTAGGTGATTCGCGAGTTCTGCGGAAGAGCCCTCCTACGCCTCCCGGTACCAGTCCTGCAGCAGCCACAGATCGTTGTCCCAGCCGCTGAGCACTGCGCGCAGCTGCCGCGCCTGCGCCGAAACGCGCGGCCGGAACACCACCGGGATGATGTGGCGGCTGCCAACCACGAGCTCGTTCAGGCGGATGAAGTGCGCGGCGCGCTTTACGGGATCGAGTTCGCTCTCCTGCATCGAGAAAACCTTGTCGTACTCGTCGCTGCGCCACCGCGAGATATTGCGGCCCTGCCACTTGTTCGCCTTCGAGGAGACCTCGGCGGTCGTGAACTGCTCCATGAACGTATGCGGGTCCGGCTGCGTCATTGTGGTGGTGTACATCTGCATGTCGCAGTAGAACTTGGTGTACGTGTCGGGGTTCGCGACGTCGGAGGAGAAGTACACCGACGCCATGACCGCCTTCAGCTCGAGGTCGATTCCCGCCTTCTGGCACGACTGCTTGATGATCTGCTGGGTCTTCTGCCGCGGCTGGTTGATCGAGGTCTGGTAGACGAACTTAAGCTTCTTGCCGTCCTTCGCCCGAATGCCATCCGAGCCGCGCTTCCAGCCCGCCGCATCGAGCACCGCGTTCGCCTTCTCTACATTGAATTCGAACTTCGTGGCCTTGGAGCGGAAGCGTTCCGGGTTGTTGAGGAAGTTGGCGGTGGCGACGCCGGTGCGGCCGTAGATATGGTCCTGTATCGACTTCTTATCGATCAGCAGGCTCATCGCCTCGCGCACGGCAGGGTCGGTGAAGCACGGATGCTTGGTTTTCAAGCTCGAGCGCTCGCCGTCCACCTCCACCGCCGGGTCGGTCGTATTGAGCTGGATGTGCTCGATGTTGCCTCCGGCAACGATCTCGGCGCGGCCCTTGCCGCCCTGCTCGAGCCGCAGCAGGATCTCGTCCTCGACCTGTATGTTCCAGGCGTAGTCGAACTCGGCCGTCTGGATCACCGCCCGGGCAGCGGAAACCGCATCGCCCCCGCCCTTCATCTCGACGGTGTCGAAGAAGGGGCGGTTCGGCTCGTGGTAGCTCATGTTGGCCTGGCCGCGCACCATGTCGGCGGGCTTGAAATCGACGAAGCGGTACGCACCCGTGCCGACCGGCTTGAGGTTGTTCGGCGCATCGCGCGATTTCGCGCCCTTGTACGGCTCGAACAGGTGCTTCGGAATGATCTGGCCGCGCGTGCCGCAAAAGGCGTCCGCCCAGAACGGGGTCGGCTTCTGGAACAGCACCTTCACCGTGTGGCTGTCGATTTTTTCGACCTTGAGGTCCTTGTACGTGGCGATCGTGGTCGCGGCGGTCGCGGGATCGGATGCGTATTGCCAATTGAAGAGAACGTCGTCGGCCGTGAACGGACGGCCGTCGTGCCACTGCACGCCTTTCTTGAGCTTCCAGATGACCGACTTCCCGTCGGCGGTGAGGCCGCCGTTCTGCACGCTCGGGAGTTCGGCCGCGAGGATCGGGATGTAGTTGCCGTCGTCGTCGTACGCCGCGAGCGGCTCGTAGAAGATTCGCGATCCTTCCTGGTCTTTCGTCCCGACGGCGAAATGCGGGTTCAGCAACGTCGCGCCCTGCCACCACAGAAGCTTCAGCGCGCCGCCGCCGCCGCGCTTCGTCGGTTTGTACGCGCGCTTCGGCTGCGCGTGCGCGACGCCGGACCAGGTCAGGAGCTGCGTCGCCATCGGGGCAGTAAGGCCGAAGGCCGCTACCGTGCTGACGAATCGGCGTCGCGAAAGCTTGCCGTGCTTGACGGCAGCGATCAGTTCCCGAAGCTCTTTGTCGTCCATGATTTCCTCCTCCAAGAGGTCTCTTGCAGCAGCCGGATGTTACCCGGATTCGCGCAGCGAAAGTACCGGTCCGGGTGCTGTTCAGGAGCGCGGAAACCCGGAGAATGTCGCCCCTTCCCAACGACGAGGTCCTCCATGCCCCACTCGAGAAGAAGAATCACGCTGCCGTCCATGACGCCGGGCACCGGGCGGAGCATTGCGGTGCACCGTTTCGGAGTAGCGGGCGCGCGGCCCAAGGTGTACCTGCAGGCGGCCATCCATGCCAACGAGCTGCCTGGCGCGATGGCACTGCACCACCTCATGCCGATGCTCGCCGCGGCCGATCGCCAGCGGCGCGTCAAGGGCGAGATCGTGGTCGTCCCCACCGTCAATCCAATCGGCCTGTCCCAGATGGTCGGCAACAATCATCTCGGCCGCTACGACTTTCTCGGGCGCGAGAACTTCAACCGCAACTGGCTAGACCTTTCCGACGCAATCGCCGAACGAGTCGGCGGGACGCTCGGTGCAAACGCAAGCGAAAACGTGGCGGCAATCCGCAAGGCAGCCCTCGCGGCGCTCGCCGCCTTGAAGCCGGTCAACGAGCTGCAGACGCTGCGGGTCGAGATCATGAGGCTCTCTGCCGATGCCGACGTGGTTCTCGACCTGCACTGCGACATGCATGCCGTGCTGCACCTCTTCATCTCGGCGAGGGACTGGCCAGGCCCGGCGCGTGCGCTCGCGGCCGACCTCGGCGTGGAGGCCACGCTGTACAACGAGCCGTTCCCTGAATCGCTTACGTTTTCCGGCGTCCACAGCGCGCTCTGGGCGCGGCTGGCGGCGCGCTTTCCCGGCGCGGAGATTCCCCAAGCCTGCCTCTCCGCAACCGTCGAGTACCGCGGCCAGCACAACGTGACCCATGCGCTGGGCGAGTCCGACGCGCGCAATCTGTACCGCTTTCTGGTACGGCGGGGTGTCATTTCGGGCCGCGCCGGAAAGCTGCCGCGGCTGCGGGTCGAAGCCACGCCGATCGCCGGGATGGACGTGGGCTACTCGCCGAAGACCGGGTTCCTCGTCTATCACGTCGCGAAGGGCGCGCGCGTGCGCAAGGGCGACCCCGTTTGCGAGGTGATCGATCCGTCCGACGCGCGCGGACCCATGGCGCGCAGGCAGGTCGCCGCCCGCACCGACGGGATCGTGTTCAGCCGCAGGCCGGACGGCCGGCTGGCGTGGCCCGGCATGGTGCTGTTCCGGATTGCCGGAAAGAATCCCCTCGCGCACCGCAAAGGGCTGAGCGGGCTCGATGATTGAGGCGCCGCCGCATGGTCTATCATTGGCAAATGAAGCCGAAAACGCCTGCGGTAGTGCTGTTCGCCGCGCTCCTGCTGTTGCCGGGCTGGAGCGCAGCCCAGGATTCCGGGTCGGACGCGGCGGACGAGCAGCAGGCCGAGGAGCGCGAGCAGACGCAAAAACTGCGGCGCGCGCAGGAAGCGCTCGAAGCAAGCCGAGTGGAATCCGCGCGCAAGCTCGAGGCGGCGCTCGCCCGGCAAGCGGAGATCCGCCGGTTGGAGGAAGTCCGCGCGGGCCTCGCCCGACGCGAGAGCTATCTCGGCCACGAAATCTACTGGTCGCAGCGCGAGCGGGATTCGCTGCAGTGGAAGGACCCGACGGACCTTTCGTCGATGTCGCGGCGAAGCACGCTCGATCATCAATTGAACCGATACCAGAGTGAGCTGGAGAGGACCGGCACGCTGAACCAGAGCGTGACGACGCAATTAAGAAGCTTGCAAGCGCGCTAGACGCCATGCGTCGGTGCGGTTACGCGGGGGAATCTCAGGGATGAGCCGGTCCGGGACAAAACGCGGCCGCGTGCTGATCGTCGACGATCAGCGGCTGAACGTTCAGCTCCTCACCGATATTCTCAAGGACCACTACGACATTTCGGTCGCGGGAGACGGCGAGCGCGCAGTCGAGTTCTGCGCGCGGCGCCCGCCGGATCTGGTGCTGCTCGACGTGCAGATGCCCGGCCTGGACGGATACGAGGTGTGCCGCAGGCTGAAGGCGGACCCGGCCACACGCGAGATTCCCGTGATCTTCGTCACGGCACGCGACACGATGGAGGACCAGATCAAGGGCCTGGAGGCCGGCGCGGTCGATTTCATCACCAAGCCGGTGCTCGCGCCGATCGTGCGGGCGCGCACGCGAACCCACATCCTGCTCAAGCAGCATGCGGACCGGCTGCGCGAGCTCGCGCTCACCGACACGCTGACGGGCGTCGCCAATCGCCGCTCGTTCGACGAACGGCTGAAGTCGGAATGGCGCCGCTGCCAGCGCAGCCAGTCGCCGATCGCGCTGATCATGATCGATGTCGATCACTTCAAGCAGTACAACGACACCTACGGTCACCAGCCCGGCGACCAGTGCCTGTCGCAGGTTTCCGCGGCAATGAAAGGCTGCCTGATGCGTCCCGGCGACATGCTGTGCCGCTATGGAGGAGAGGAATTCGCGGTCCTGCTGCCTGAAACGGGACTCGGACAGGCAATGCGCAAAGCCGAGGATCTCGGCAACGCGGTACAGGGGCTTGCGATCCCGCACCCTGCTTCGGCTGCGGGGTCGGTCGTCACGATCAGCCGCGGCGTCGCGGCGCTCGTTCCGAGCACCGACGTGCACACGCGCGAGCTGGTGCGCATCGCCGACGAGATGCTGTACGAGGCCAAGCGCAAGGGGCGCAACCGGACCGTTTCCGCCCTCGACGCGCTCGCCGGCCCGGTTACTTCGACGCCCTCCTAGGGCTCTCTACTCGGCTTCCTCGATCCAAGCCATCTGGATCGCTTCCAGGATCTTTTCGCCGCTGCGCTTGGGGTCGTCGCTGAACCCTTCCAGCGCGAGCACCCACTGGTAGAGGTCGACGAAGTTGATCCGGTTCGGATCGATGCCGGGGAATTTCTCTGCGAGCGCGAGGGCGATCTCGCGCGAATCGGTCCATTTCATTTCCGGCTTCCTCCCTCGCGCTCGTAGTTGATCGTGTATTTTGGAATCTCGATCACGAGGCCGCCCGAGCGTACCCTCGCCTGGCAGGAAAGACGCGAGGTCGCTTCCAGCCCCCAGGCCTTGTCGAGCAGGTCGTCTTCCTTCTCCTCGGGATCGTCGAGCGAATCGTAGCCCTCGCGCAGGATGACGTGGCACGTGGTGCAGGCGCACGACTTCTCGCAGGCATGCTCGATCTCGATGCCTGCATCGAGCAGCGTGTCGCAGATCGACACGCCCTCGCGTGCATCGATCTCCGCGCCCCGCGGACAGAGCTCGGCGTGCGGCAGGACCTTGAGCCTGGGCATCAGCGCTCCAGGTCGGCGATGCGCTGGCCGGCCAGCGCCTTGCGCACGTTCGCGTCCATGCGACGCGCGGCGAAATCCTCGGTGGCGCGATTGAGCGCGTCCGCCGCCTGCTTGATCGACCGGTGGTCCGATCCGGGCAGTCTCGCCCGCAAGGCCGCGAGCAGGCGCTCGATCTCGGCGCGCTGCGCCGCGGAGATCAGCTCTCCGTCGCGATCCAGCGCCACGCGCACCGCGTCGGCAAGGCGCTCACCGTCGACTCGATTCTCGTGCAGCACTCGCGCCTGCACGTCGTCGCGCGCGTGCTCGAACGAATCGCGCAGCATGCGCTCGATCTCGGCGTCGGTCAGGCCGTAGGACGGCTTGACCACGATCGAGGCCTCGACGCCGGTGCTCTTTTCCTTCGCCGTGATCGAGAGGAGCCCGTCGGCGTCCACCTGGAACGTCACCAGCACCCGCGCCGCGCCGGCGGTCATGGGCGGGATTCCGCGCAGCTCGAACCGCGCGAGCGACCGGCAGTCGGACACGAGTTCGCGCTCGCCCTGAACCGCATGAAAGCTCATCGCGGTCTGGCCGTCCTTGAAGGTCGTGAACTCCTGCGCGCGCGCCGTCGGAATCGTCGAATTCCTCGGGATGATCCGCTCTACGAGGCCGCCCATCGTCTCGATGCCGAGCGAAAGGGGGATCACGTCGAGCAGCAGCCAGTCGCCGCCGGTCGGCTGGTTGCCCGCGAGCACGTTCGCCTGCATCGCGGCGCCGAGCGCGACCACCTTGTCGGGGTCGAGGTTGTTGAGCGGATCGCGGCGGAACAAATCGCGCACGGCACGCTGGACGTGCGGCATCCGCGTCGCGCCGCCGACCATGACCACGCCCTTGATGTCGTCGACGTCGAGCCTCGCGTCGCGCAGCGCCTTGCGCGTCGGGCCGATCGTTTTCTGCACCAGGTGCTGGGTGATGCGGCAGAACGTGTCCGTCGAGAGCGACACGTCGACGAATTCGCCGCTCGAGAGCCGCGCGGTGAGCGGCGCTTCGCCGTGAGAGGTGAGCGTTTCCTTCGCTTCGCGCGCCTTGACGTGCAGCAGCCGCATGTCG
>DASYPC010000428.1:0-5756 GCA_036007105.1 Burkholderiales bacterium
CGTCGGTCATCGTTCGCGGCGGCGCATGGGAGCTCTGCGACGCGCCCGGGTTCGGCGGCCGGTGCGTCTTGCTGCGTCCCGGCGAATATCCGTCGTTGGGCGCGATGGGCTTGAATGACAGCGTTACCTCGGTGCGGACGGAAGCAGACAGGACCGCTCGCGTCGAGCCGCCCGTGCCGCCCGTCGCCCCTGGGCCGGCGCAGGTCACGCTTTATGGACGCGAGAATTTCGAGGGCCGGTCTATGACGATTGACAGGCCCATCGGCGACCTCGAGCGCTTCGACTTCAATGACCGCGCCTCATCGGTCGTCGTTCAGGGCGGCTCCTGGGATCTCTGCGACGACGTTCGGTTCGGCGGCCGGTGCGTGACGCTGCGACCGGGCCGCTACCCGTCGCTTGCCGCAATGGGGCTCGATAACCAGGTTTCATCGCTGCGCCTCGCGGGCTCCGCGCCCGTGCCTGCGCCAGCGCCGCTTTCGGGACAGATCACGTTCTACGGACGTGAGGATTTCCTAGGCCGGTCCATCACGGTAGACCGATCTGTCGGCGATCTCGAGCGCCTCGGCTTCGCTGACCGTGCCTCGTCGCTCGTAGTGACCGGCACTCCGTGGGAGGTCTGCGATGACGTCGGGTTCGGCGGTCGGTGCGTGGTCCTGCGTCCGGGCCGCTATCCGTCGCTCGCATCGATCGGCATGGACAACCGCATTTCGTCGGTGCGCGCAGTAGGCGGCCCCCGCGCACGGGGCGAGCCCCGCGACTAACGCCTGACGCGGCGGTCACGGCAACGCGGCCCTTCGGGGCCGTTTTGCTGTTCCTCCGCGCGCGCGCAGCGCAGCCGCCGCCCGGTCGAGCGCCTGCACCGGCTCGCCGGAAACGAGCGCGAAGACTGCACGCGCGAGCACGCGCTCGTCGGGGCGCGGGTTGACCCTCACCTCCCCGTCGCGCGATTCGTAGCCGAGCGCTGTGCCGACGCCGGCGTCGCCGAGACGCGCGACGAGATCCTTCCACGTCCCCTCCCAGCCGGCCTCGATGCGCATGCACTCCGCGCCGCCGGCATCCAGGATCTCTTCCAGCACCTTCTCCGAGCCCGGGTGCGCCAGCGCCCGGGCCATGATCTCCGGGTAGACCCGCGTCGGGCGCACCACTGCGCTTGCGCCAGCCGCGAACATGCGCTGGCGATTGCGATCGTCGACACATTCCGCGACCAGGTGCACCCCAGAGCTGAGCGAGCGCACGCGCGTGATGGCATCGAGCGTGATCGAGTCCGACGTCGGCTCGATCTCGGACTTGGCGAGGACCGCGATCGCGCGCGCGTGCTCCGGCGTGCTGTCGCGCAGCGCGTAAAAATCCAGGCCCCATGCATGGTGATGGCACACGCCGAGTCGCGCCAGCGGCTCGGGCAGGCCGTCCCCGAACGCACGCGTGATGATCAGGGCCGGGCAATCCGCGAATCGCGGAGTCAGGCGCAGCTGCTTCAGCAGCCGCTCGAAATACCACGCGGCATTGTCCGTTGGCGAATTGAGGATCAGCAGGTGGTCTTTCATGCGCCATCTCCAGTGACCGCGCCATTTGCGGTCTCTTGCATCGGCCCGCCATTCGAACCACTGGCTGGCGAAATTGGCGAGCGTGTAGATTCCGCCGAAATAGAGCAGCAGGATCGTCGCCCAGCGGCCTTCCCAGGTCTTCGCCGCGAGATCGCCGTAGCCGACGGTGAACAGCGTAGTCAGCGTGAGCCAGAAGCCGTCGAACGCCGGCATCTGCTCGAACAGCATCATCGCCAGCACGTGCAGCACGACCAGCGAGACTACGACCATGCCGGCGCGGCCGAGCGCATGGCCGATCGAAGGGCGCTCGATGATCCGCTTCACCCGCCGGCGCGCGCGCATGAACCAGAACGGAACCATCGCCTCCCTCGATCGCGCGACTCGCTGCTACGCGGCCGAACGCTCCCTCTCGCCCGAAGCCCGCTCCATCTCGCGGCGCAGGCGCACCGCGCTGTCGTTCGAGTCCACCGCCACGTCGCTCCACCGCACGGGCTGCCCGGCGGGCACCGGCGCAAGCATCTTGCAGCCGTGCGCGAGGCCGAGCGGGAGGCAGCCCTGCGCGAGTGAATCGTGCGCCGGCATCAGGCGTCCGACCACCGTGTATCCGCCCTCGCCGTCCAGAATCTCGCCCGGCTTGAGCGCGCGCTTCGCCGTCGCCACCGCGTCGGCGCGCCAGCCGGTCGCGCACCCGGTCGGCTCGCCGCGCAAGCCGACCGACGCAACCGAGATGCCGAGCTCGAGCCCGATCAGGTGCCAGCGCTTGTACATGCAGGCGTATCGCCCGCTCGGGTCGGTGCGCACCATGTATTCCTGGAAGCAATTGCGGATGTACTCGGTTTCGCCCTCGAACACGACGAATACGCCGAAACGAATGTCGTACGGGATCGGCGTACCGTCGGCCTGCAGCGAGGACGCGACTTCGACCTGCCCCTTGTGGTGGAGGCAGCCGCCCTCGTCGCGCGGACGCATCACCGCGGGCAGCTCGTCGATCGAGCACGGAGGGTAGCTGAGGCCACCCGGCGCGGGCGTGAGGCCCGTCGCGTTGCAGACCGCGCTCGTTTCGATCGCCGGCTTCGAGCCGTCGAGGAACGAGTTGAACATCTTCGGATTGAGGCCACCGATCTTCGCCTGCTCGGGCGTGAGGCCGTAGTAGCCCCAGACGGTCTCGGGCGTCGATTGCGCGAAATGCGGCAGCCACTTGTGGCCGCGTCCTGCGGCGACGACCGAGAAGCCCGCGGCGCGCGCCCAATCGACGAGATCGCAGATCAGCGCAGGCTGGTCGCCGTAGGCGAGGCTGTAAACGACGCCCGCCTCGCGCGCCTTGCGGGCGAGAATCGGGCCGCAGAACGCGTCCGCCTCGACCGTGACCATGACCACGTGCTTGCCGTGACGGAACGCGGCGAGCGCATGCTCGACCGCGGCGGGCGGATTGCCGGTGGCCTCGACGACGATATCGATCTGCGGATGCGAGACGAGCGCCTGCCAGTCGTCGCCGAGGTGCGTACGCCGCTCCTTGAGCGCAGCATCGAGCGATGCCGCGCCGCAGGCCGCCGCCGGCCAGCCGACGCGCTCGAGATTGGCGCGCGCGTTCGCGGGCGCGAGATCGGCAATTCCCACCAGATGAACGCCGGGCGTTTTGGGTACCTGCGCGAGGTACATCGCGGCAAACTTGCCGGCGCCGATCAGCCCGACACGCAGCGGCCGGCCCTGCGCCTCGCGCTCGCCGAGCAACCGGTGCAGATTCATCTCAGGCTGCCTTCAGCACGCCCTGCAGCTCCTCGGCCGGGGTGCCGTCCTTCCAGGGAAGCGGCACATCGTAGGGCTTGAGCAGGCAATCGTCCGGCAGGCATTCGAGCGGCGTGAAGTCGCGGTGCGCGATGTAGCCGGGGCGCTTGAATCGCCGGATGTGGTTCGATACCGCGCAAAGGGACAGATAGACGCTGGTGCGGTTCCACGGCGAGAGATTGGAGGTCGACGCGTGGACGAGGCACCCGTGGAACAGGATCATCGACCCTGCCGGCCCTTTCGGCGCGACGATTCCGCCCTGCGCCACCAGGCGAGCGATGGTTGCGTGATCGAGCGTCCAGAGCGGATAGCTCGTGGTGCTGGTGTCATGCCCGGCGTCCAGCACGCCCAGCTTGTGGCTTCCCGGGATGAACATCAACGGCCCGTTGAACTCGTTCACCTCGTCGAGAAAGATCGCGACGTTCATGGCCCGCGCTTCCGGCATCTCGTCGTCGCGCTTCCAGGTGCCGTAGTCCTGGTGCCACTGCCAGACGTCGCCGTCGAACGCCATCTTGCCGTTGATCTTGAACTGGTGCATGTAGAGCTTCTCGCCGAAGATCTGCTCGATCGGCCGCACCATCCGCGGATGACGTGCAAGTCGTGCGAACGGCGCGCTGTACAGGTGCGCCGCGAAGTTGGTCCGCACCACGTCGCCCGTCCTCTCGCGCACATTCTCCGGTCGTCGTTGTGCGTACAGGCCGGGCACCTCGTCGGCGAGGGGCTGGATCTCCGGCTGCGAGAACAAAGAGGGGAAAAACAGATAGCCTTCCCGGTCGAACCGCTCGATCTGGGGTGGAGTGAGTTTCACGCTGACCTCCAAGGAAAAGAAAGGGGTCCGACCCTATTTTTCCACGATCTGGAAGAACACTTCGTTCGGCCGCACCATGCCGAGCTCGTAGCGCGCGCGCTCTTCGACGGCTTCGAGCCCCTGCTTGAGGTCGCGCACCTCGGCGGCGAGCCCGGCGTTGCGCGATTCGAGCCTGGCGTTCCTCTCGCGCTGCGCCGCGATCTGCTGGTCGACTTCCCAGACGCGCTGCCAGCCGCCCTTGCCCAGCCAGAGCGGGAACTGGATGGCGACGATGAGCGCGCCGAGGATGGCGCCGAGGATCTTCACGTCATCCTGAACTGGGCGAACGCGCCACGCCCTGGATATGCGACCGCGTCGCCGAGGTCTTCCTCGATGCGCAGGATCTGATTGTATTTCGCCGTCCGGTCGGAGCGCGACAGCGACCCGGTCTTGATCTGCAGCGCATTCGCGCCGACCGCGAGGTCGGCGATCGTCGTGTCCTCGGTCTCTCCGGAGCGGTGCGAGATCACGGTGCCATAGCTGCAGCGCTTGGCGAGCTCGATTGCGGCGAAGGTCTCGGTGAGCGTGCCGATCTGGTTCGGCTTGATGAGAATCGCATTTGCGACGCGCTGCCGCACGCCCTCCTTCAGGATGCGCGTGTTGGTGACGAACAGGTCGTCTCCCACGAGCTGGATCTTCGCGCCCAGGCGCTCGGTGAGCTGGCGCCAGCCGTCCCAGTCGTTCTCGGCGAGGCCGTCCTCGATCGATGCGATCGGATAGCGGTCGGCCAGCCCGGCGAGGTAGTCGCAGAACTCTTCGCCCGAGAGCGACAGCCCTTCCGACTCGAGCCGGTAGCGGCCGTCCTTGAAGAACTCCGAGCTCGCGCAATCGAGCGCGAGCAGCACGTTCTGCCCGGCCGAGTAGCCGGCCTTTTCCACCGCCTCGAGGATCAGCTCGATTGCCGCCGCATGCGATTCAAGGTCCGGGGCGAATCCGCCTTCATCGCCGACCGCGGTGGACATCTTGCGGGCGTCGATCAGCTTGCGCAGCGCCTGGAACACCTCGACGCCGCAGCGCAGCGCCTCCCGGAACGACAGCGCCCCGACCGGAACGATCATGAACTCCTGGAAGTCGAGCCGGTTGTTCGCGTGCGCTCCGCCGTTGATGACGTTCATCATCGGCACCGGCGTCTGCATCGGGCCGGCGCCGCCGAAATATCGGTACAGCGGCAGCCCCGACTCCTCGGCCGCCGCCTTGGCAACCGCCATGGACACCGCTAGCACCGCGTTCGCGCCGAGGCGCGACTTGGTCTCGGTGCCATCCAGCTCGATCAGCGTGCGGTCGACGAAACTCTGCTCCGAGGCATCCAGGCTCACGATCGCCTCTGAGATCTCGGTGTTGATCGCTTCGACGGCCCTGAGCACACCCTTGCCGCCGTAGCGTTGCGCATCGCCGTCGCGCAGTTCGACCGCTTCGCGGCTGCCGGTCGATGCGCCCGAAGGCACCGCCGCCCGCCCCATGACGCCTGATTCCAGCAGCACGTCGGCCTCGACGGTCGGATTGCCGCGCGAATCGAGGATCTCCCTTCCAACCACGTCGACGATCGAGCTCATGAAGGTTCTTTCATTCGTTTTCTAGAG
>DASYPC010000429.1:0-8140 GCA_036007105.1 Burkholderiales bacterium
AGCACGCCGTAGGCCGCGGATTCGGTCGCGGTCGCCCAGCCGATCATCATGACCCAGACGATGAAGACGATCAGCACGATGCACGGGATCAGGTGGCGGCTCTTGTAGAGCTTTTCGCGCAGGCTCAGTGCGCCCTCGGCCTTCGGCGTCTTGCCGGGATTGAGCAGCGCCCAGACGATGATGTAGCCAGAAAAAAGCGCCATCAGCAGGAACCCGGGCAGGAAGCCCGCGAGGAACACCTTGAGGATCGAAACCTCGGCCGCGACGGCGTAGACCACCATGATGATCGACGGCGGTAACAGGATTCCGAGCGTGCCCGCGCCGCACAACGATCCGAGACACATCTTTTCGTCGTAGCCCCGCTTGATCAGCTCGGGCAGCGCTACCTTCGCGATCGTCGCGCAGGTGGCTGCCGAGGAGCCCGATACCGTGCCGAAGATGCCGCAGGCGAGGATATTCACGTGCATCAGCCGCCCCGGAATCCAGTTGAGCCACGGCGCCAGGCCCTCGAACATCTCCTCGGACAGCTTGGTACGGTACAGGATCTCGCCCATCCAGATGAAGAGCGGCAGCGCGGCGAGCGTCCACGAGGCGCTCGAGCCCCAGAACGACTGGAAAAGGTTCACATCGGGAGGCGTATTGGTGAACGACTGCAATCCAAACCACGCGACCGCCGCGAGCGAGATCGCGATCCAGACGCCGCCGAACAGCAGCACGAGCAGCAGCGCGAACAGGATGCTCGCGATCGTCAGCGTGCCCATCGACGTCAGACCATCTCGGAGAAATCACCGCGCGCGCGACGATCGTCTTCCGCACGCTGATAAGCGGGTTTCTCGCCCCGGACGACCACCACCAGCTCGTCGAGGATCGCGACCAGGAAGATCAAGACGCCGAGCACGAAGCAAAGCTGCGGGATCCAGATCGGAATCTTGACCAGCCCTTGTGCAACCTCGTGGAAGCGCCAGCTGTCGTAGACAAAGCGGACCACCGCCCAGGCCATGTACAGCACGAAGAGCGCGGTGATCGAAAGCGCCACGATTTCCGCGAGGCGGCGCTTGCCGGGCCCGAGCATGTCGATGAACAATCCGACCCGCACCAGCTCGCCGTGGCGAAACGTGTGGCCGAGCGCGAAAAACGCGGACGCGGCGCACAGCCACGCCGTCAGGTCGTCTGCGAAGCGGATCAGCAGTCCGAACTCGCGACCGACGGCCTGCGCCATCATCAGCACGAAGATCCCGGCAAGGCAGATCGCCGCGAGCGCGCCGCTCCCGGCGTAGAGGCGGTCGAGGAACCGCCTCAACCGGCTACTTCCGGTACGCCTTGACGATCGCGTCGCCGTCGGCGCCCGCGGACTTGAGCCATTCGCCGATCATCTGCTCGCCGATCTTGCCGAACGCGCCCATCATGGCGGCGTCGGGCGCGTGCACCGTCATGCCATTGTCCGCGAGCAGCTTGTTTGCGGTCTGCTCGCGTTGCCTGGACAGTTCCCAGCCGCGTTTTTCAGCGGTGGCCGCAGCGTCCATCAGCGCCTTCTTCTGCGACGGTGGCAGCGCCTGGAACGAGCGGTTGTTCGCCACTACGACGTTCTTCGGATGCATCGCGTTGGTGGCGTAGTAGTTCTTGACGAATTCCCAGGCCTTGGTCTGAGTCCCGGTAGCCGACGAGGTGATCATGGCGTTGATCGTGCCGGTGGCAAACGCCTGCGGAACCTCGGGCACCTGGATCACGGTGGGGCTCGCGCCCAGTAGCTCCGCAAGGCGCGCGGTCAGCGGGCTGTAGGTCCGAAACTTGGTGCCCTTCAGGTCGGCCACGCTCTTCAGCGTCTCTTTCGAGTAGATCCCCTGACCCGGCCACGCGACCGAATAGAGCAGCACGAGCCCCCGGCCTTCGAGCTTTTTGGTCAGCACCGGTTTTTGCGCCTGGTAGAGCTTCCACGCGTTGTCGTAGCCGGCTGCGAGGAACGGAACGTTGTCGGCGTTGAACACCGGCTCCTCGTTGCCGAACTGCCCCAGCAGGAACTCGGCTATCGGGACTTGCCCCGTAGAAACCGCGCGCAAGATGTCCGGATGCTTGATCAGCGAGCCGTTGGAGTGAACGTTGAGCTCGAGCTGGCCGCCGGTTGCCTTCTTCACGTCCTCGGCGAACTGGCGCACATTGATCGTGTGAAATTCGCCGTCGGAGTAGGGCGTAGGCATGTCCCACTTGGTCTGCGCCAGCGCCGTGCTGGCGAGGGCGGACACGGCCAGCGCAGCCGCGACGAAATTCAGTCTCATATCTCCTCCGGGTTGTTCTATTCGGAAAGCAGCCGCGCGACATCATCAGCTAACGCGAGCGAAGCTGTCAATCCGGGCGACTCGATGCCGAACAGGTGCACGAGTCCCGCAACGCCGTGCTCGGCCGGCCCCTGGATCACGAAATCCGCCGCGGGCTCGCCCGGTCCGGAGATCTTCGGCCGAATGCCCGCATACCCCGGCGCGAGCGCGCCGTCGGGCAGGCCCGGCCAATAGCGGCGGATCGCCGCATAGAAGCGCTCGGCGCGCCCGGGATCGACGCTGTAGTCGATCCGCTCGACCCACTCGACGTCGGGACCGAAGCGCGCCTGGCCCGCAAGGTCGAGCGTGATGTGGACGCCAAGTCCTCCCGGCTCGGGCACCGGGTAGATCAAGCGGGAGAAGGGCGCGCGGCGCGTAAGCGAATAGTAGTTTCCCTTGGCGTACAGCTCGCGGGGCGCCTGTTCGCTCGGGTAACCATGGATGCGCAGCGCGACGCTCGGCGCTGCGAGGCCCGCGCTGTTGACGACGCAACGCGCGAGTACCGGCTCGGCTCCGCGCACGTGCAGCTCGATTCCCTCGTCGCGCACGACCGCGTTCTCGAGCCTGCTGCCAAGCGCGAGCATCGCGCCGTTCGCCTGCGCGTCGCCGAGATAGCCGAGCATCAAGGCATGGCTGTCGATCACGCCGGTCGAAGCCGAATACAGCGCTGCCACGCAGGAAAGCTCGGGCTCGAGCGCGATCGCCTGCTCACGCGTCATCCGCACGACGTCCGTCGCGCCATTGGCGTGCGCCTTGGCTTGAATGGTCTCGAGCTCCTGCAGCTGGCCTGACGCGGTCGCGACGATCAGCTTGCCGCAGCGCGCATGGGGGATGCCGTGCCGCACGCAGTACTCGTAGAGCCGGCGCTTGCCCTCGATGCAGGCGCGCGCCTTGAGCGAGCCCTGCGGATAGTAGATGCCTGCATGGATCACTTCCGAGTTGCGCGAGCTCGTGTGCGTTCCGATCGCGTCTTCCGCCTCCAGGATCACGACCTCGCGGCCGGCGAGCGCGAGCGCGCGTGCCACGGCGAGACCGACGATGCCGGCGCCTACGACTGCGCAATCGAGCCTATCCATGCCGCGCGGCCCTTGCCGCACGCGCGGCCGGGCCGAAAAGCAGCTGTTCGCTCGCAAATGCACCTGCGCCGGCAACTGCGATCGCCAGCGCAAGCGGCCGAGCGGTGCCGTCGAACGCGGCGCCGAGCACTGCGCTCACCAGGGCTCCAAGCGAGAACGGCAGCACGCCGAGCAGCGAAGAAGCCGCGCCGGCCATCAGCGGAAACGGCGTCAGCGCGGCGGCGGTCGCATTCGGGATCAGAAGCGCGCAGCCGAAGATGTAGCCAAGCATCGGCAGCACGATTGCGCTCCAGTGCGTGACCCCCGCGAACACCAGAATCGCGAGCAACGCGCCGGCGACGAGCGCGAGGGTCGTCCCAAGCCTCACCATGCGCTCGATGCCGAGGCGGGCGACGAGGCGGCTGCCGGCGAAGCCGCCGGCCATTTGCCCGAGCATCACTGCAGCGAAGAGCAGGCTGAACGCGGTCGGCGTGAGCCGCATCGCCTGTACGAGCACGAGAGACGAGCTCGCGACGAACGCGAGGATGCCCATCTGCGCGCAAAGCGCAGTGGCGAGCGGAGCGACGAAGCGCCGATCCCCAAGGAGCAAGGCATACCGCGCCGCGATGCCCGCGGGCGAGATCGCCGCACGCTCCGCGGGCGCGGTCTCGGGAAAGCCGAGCGCCACGATGACGAGCAGGACGAGGGCGAAGGCGGCATAGAACCAGAAGACCGAGGTCCAGCCGGCGAGCGCGAGCACCTGTGCGCCGACGAGCGGGCCTGCGACCGGAAAGAAGCCGAATACGATCGTCATCCTGCCGAGGAGCTGTGCCGCCTCCTCGTGCGCGGCGAGATCGCGCACTACCGTGCGTGCGATCACCGGCCCGCTCGACATCCCCGCGCCCTGAGCAAAGCGCAACAGCACCACGCTCGTCAGCGACTGGGCCGCGGCGCACGCCACGCTGGAAACGAAGAACAAGCCCAGCGCAGTGAGCAGCACCGGCTTGCGGCCGAACCGGTCGGCGAGCGGTCCCCACGCGAACTGGCCGGCAGCGAGCCCCAGCAGATAGGTCGTCACCGCCAATTGCGCCATACCCGGCTCGGCATCGAATGCCTGCGCGATCGCGGGCACGCTCGGCAGGAACAGGTCCATGCCGAGCGCCGTGAGGCCGATGAGCACGCCGAGCAGAACGGTGAGAAACGAAGAAGCGGCGCGTGCGGTCATCCGAGGCGGGGCTCAATTTAGCACGCTGGATATAATAGGAAACCCGCCGCTCCAAGCCCATGAATCCAACCTCGGTCTATTCGAAGACAGGCAAAGGCGTACAGGAAGCCTCCGGCAAGACGAGCCTGTTGTCGCGCGCGGACCGTGCGGTTCTCACGCAGATCGATGGCAAGACGACCTTTTCCGACCTGCAGATCAAGTTCTACAAGATCGATGCAGCGAAGCTCGAGGCGCTCGTTCTCCAGCTCGACAAGGATGGGTTCGTGCGCGAGGTCACAACCTCCGGCTCGCAGCCTGCGCCGGCGCCGCTTCCCCCGACACCCGCCGCGGCGCGACCGGCCGCTGCAAAGCCTGGTGCGCCGCCCAAGGACCCTGCCGAGGAACTCGATTTCACCGCGATTCCGGCTCGCCGTCCGGCTGCTCCCGGTGCGAAGGCACCGCCCGCACGGCCGCAAGCCGACCTCGCGGCCGAAGCACGCTTGAAGGCAGAGGCGTGGGCCAAAGAGCAGGAACTGCTCGACTATCGTGCCCGCCAGGAAGTGGAGGCGAAGGCGCGCGCGGCCGCCGAGGCAAAGGCCCGCGCGGATGCAGAGACCCGGATTCGCGCAGAAGCCGCGGCGGCGGTAAAGGCGGCGCAGGAAGCAGCGACGCGGGCGGCGGCAGAAGCGCGGGCGAAGGCGGAAGGGGAAGCGAAGACGAGAGCAGAGGCAGTAGAGCGGGAAAGGCAGGCCGCCGCCCAGCGCGAGCGGGAAGCCCTGGAGCGCGCCCGCCAGGCGGCCGAGGAAAGGACGCGGGTGGAAGCCGAGCTGCGCGCCAAGCTGGAGGCGGAGCGCAAAGCGCACGAGGAATCCGAGCGCATGGCGAAGCAGGAAGCCATGCGACTGGCGCGCGAGGCTGCGGAGGGCGAACGCGCGCGACTGGAGCAAGCGCGCGCCGAGGCCGAAGAGCTGCGGCGGCAACTGGAAGCCGAGCGCAGGGCGAAGGACGAAGCCGAGCGCAGGGGGAAGGAAGAAGCGGAGCGCAAGGCGAAGGAGGACGCGGCACGCGCTGTGCGCGAGGCCGAGGAGCTTCGCCGGCGCCTGGAAGAAGAGCACAGGGCAAAGCTGGAAGCGGAGCGCAGCGCGAAGGAAGAAGCCGAGCGCAAGGCGCGCGAAGCCGCCGAACGCGAAAAGGTCGAGCAGGCGCGGCGCGAGGCGGAAGAGAGCGCGCGCCGCCAAGCCGAGGACCTTCGCCGCCAGCTGGAGGCGGAGCGCAAGGCCAAGGAAGACGCGGAGCGCCAGGCGAAGCAGGAAGCCGAGCGCAAGGCGAAGGAGGAGGGCGAGCGCCGGGCGAAAGAACAGGCGGAACGCAAGGCAAGAGAAGAAAGCGAGCGCAAGGCGCGCGAGGCCGGCGAGCGCGAAAGGATCGAGCAGGCGCGGCGCGAGGCGGAAGAGAAAGCGCGCCGCGAAGCCGAGGACCTCCGCCGCCAGCTGGAGGCGGAGCGCAAGGCCAAGGAAGAAGCCGAGCGCAAGGCGAAGGAGGAAGGCGAGCGCCGGGCGAAGGAAGAGGCGGAACGCAAGGCGAGAGAAGAAAGCGAGCGCAAGGCGCGCGAGGCCGGCGAGCGCGAAAGGATCGAGCAGGCGCGACGCGAGGCGGACGATAGGGCACGCCGCGAAGCCGAGAGCTTGCGCCAGCAGCTCGAGGCGGAGCGCAAGGCAAAGGAAGACGCCGAGCGCCGGGCGAAGGAGGAGGCCGAGCGCCGCTCGCGAGAAGATGCCGAGCGGCGTAGTGCGGACGAGGCACGCAGGCGCAGCGAGGAGGAAGCTCGAAAACGCGGCGAGGAGGAAGCCCGCAAACGCAGCGAAGACGAGGAGCGGATACGCCGCGAAAGAGAGGAGCGGGCGCGCAAGAAGATCGAGGCCGGAATGGCCGCAGCGAAGGCGGAACCGCCCGTGGCGTCGCCGGCGCCTGCGGCCGAGCAGCCCGCGGCCGGCGAAGCATCGATCGATACGCTGTTCGCCGATCTGAATAGCTTCGCGCAACGCGAGGAAGAGGAGCGCAAGGCGAAGGAAGAGGCAGACCGCAAGGCGAAGCAAGAGGTCGAGCGCCAGCAGGAAGAGCGCAGAAAGCGCGAGGAGGCAGAGGCGCGCCGCAAGGCCGAGGAAGAGCGGCGCCGGCGCGAGCAGGAAGAGCGCGCAAGGCAAGAGGCCGAGCGCGCGAAGGAGGAAGCGGAGCGGAAGGCGAAGGAGGATGCGGCACTCGCTGCGCGCGAGGCCGAGGAGCGGAAGAAGAAGGCCAAGGAGGTGTACGCCGCCAAGCAGGCCGAACTGGCTCAGCAAGGCGATATCCCGGTCAATGACGAGGATCTCGGCCTGGATGACATCAAGCGCGACCAGGCCAAGCTCGCCGAGTCCCGTGCGCGGGCGCGTGACAAGGAGCGTGAACGGGAGCGCAAGGACGCGGAGGTCGTAGGAAGAGCGGCTGCGATCGAGCGGACACGCAACCTCGGCAAGAAGGCAGCCCTCGGACTCGTAGCGTTGCTGCTGGTGGCCGCTGCCGCGGTGCACGTCATACCGCTCTCGACCGGGGATTACGAAAGAGCCGCCGCGCAGGCCACGGGCCAGGTCGTGAAGATTGGTTCGGCGCGGGTGTCGCTGGTGACCGGATTGCAGGTCAAGCTCGAGAACGTATCGATCGGGGATGGAGCGAAGATCGGGCTCGTTCGGGCGTCTCCGAGCATTGGCTCGCTATTCGGGCCGCAGAAGACGTTCAGCCGCGTCGAGCTGGAGAGCGCGGTCATCGGGCAGGAACATCTTGGCGCAGCGCTGCTTGGCACGCTGCAGAGTGCAGACCTGAGGATCGCAACCGTGGCGGCGAAACAGCTCAAGCTCGATGGCCCGATTGCGCTGCCGCCGCTCGACGTCGAAGCTACGATCGCACCCGACGGAACCGTGCAGTCGGCGAGGATCAGCGGCCCTGACCGGCTGCAGGGAACGATCGGCGGCCGCGGCGGAGAGCTCACGTTCGAAGTGAGCGCCGGGACGTTCCAGGTGCCATTCCTCCCGGCCGTTTCGCTTGCCGATTTCGGGATGAAAGGGACTGCCACGCGTCAGGGCATGGGCATCGCCGAGTTCGACGGGCGCGCGCTCGAAGGGGTCTTCAGCGGCAATGCGCGCATTCGCTGGGGCAGCGAATGGTCGGTCGAGGGCGAAGTGCGGACGCGCGGTGTCAACGTGGGGGTATTCGCTCCTGCGCTCGTTTCCGAAGGCAAAGTCGAAGCGCGGGGCACGTACTCCATGAAGGGGCCCGCGCCGGCGAAGCTCGGCGAGAGCCTGCGCGTGGAAGGGAACTTCAAGATCGAGAAGGGTGTGGTCGGAAGCTTCGATCTTGGCCGCGCGGTGCAGGGCACGGGGCCGCTTGCCGGCCGGACAGTCTTCAACGAGCTGACCGGCCAGGGCGTCTACGATCGCGGCGCGGTGCAGCTGCGCAACATCGCGATCTCGGCAGGCGCGCTCAATGCGGGTGCGGGTGTCGAGATCGCAGCCGATGGCGCGCTGAGCGGGCGCGTG
>DASYPC010000430.1:0-2551 GCA_036007105.1 Burkholderiales bacterium
AGCATCTCGGCTGCGCGCGCGTTGTCGGGCTCGCGGTTGAGCGTAAAGCGCAGATTGTTCTCGATGTAGTCGTGGCCCGGATAGATCCGGGTCGCCGCCGGCAATCGCGCGAGCTGCTCGGCGAACGTCTTGTAGAGCTGCGCGGGATGGCCGCCGTTGTGGCAGTTCCCGGCCCCCGCGTTGAACAGCGTATCGCCGCAGAAAAGTGCAGGCTGGTCGGTGTGCGAAAGCAGGCATACGTGGCTCATCGTATGCCCCGGCGTGTCCAGCGTCTCGAGCTCGACCGTCTTTCCGACGCTGACGATATCGCCCGCGGCAAGACCGCGCGACATGCCGGCGATCCGGTCCCCGGCCTTCTGGTGCGCGATGATCTCGGCGCCGGTCTTTCGCACCATCTGCTCGTTGCCCCCGGTGTGGTCGCGGTGCTCGTGCGTGTTCAGGATCTGGGTGATCGTCCAGCCCGCGTCCTTCGCCGCCTTCAGGCACTTCTCATGATCGAGTGGATCGATCGCGAGCGCGTCACCCGTTTCGGGGCAGGCAATCAGGTAGTTGAAATTACGGTAGGCGTTGCCGGTCCAGATCTGCTTGACGATCATGAGTTATTCCCTCTTGGTCACTTTCCTCGCTTCACGCGACGCGCCTGGATCGCCTCGATGTCGTCCATGATGCGGTTCATCCGCGCGACGAGCGCCTGGTACGGGGCTGGCGAGGCAAGATCGACGCCGGCCGCCTTGACGAGCAGGTACGGATCGTCCGCGCCGCCCGCACGGAGCAGATCGAGGTAGCGCTCCTTCGCGCCCGGCTCGCCCTTGAGGATGCGTTCGGCGAGCAGCGCGCTCGCGGCGATCGAGGTCGCGTACTGAAAGACATAGAAGCTCGAGTAGAAGTGGGGGATGTAGGCCCACTCGATCGTATACAGGTCGTCGATCTTCACCACGTCCTGGTCGTGTCCGTGGTAGCGACGCAGGATGTCCCCGTAGAGCTTGGTGAGGCTCGGACCGATCAGGCTCTCGCGCCGGTCCGCGCGCGCATGCACTTCGCGCTCGAACTCGGCGAACATCGCCTGGCGAAAGAACGTGCCCCGCAGGTTCTCCAGCGCCGACCCGAGATAGAGCAGGCGCTCTTCGTCGCTGCGGGCAGTCTTCAGCGCGTGCTCCAGCAGCAACGCCTCGTTCAGCGTAGAGGCGATTTCCGCGGTGAACGTCGCATACTGGGCAGTCACGAACGGTTGCGCACGATTGGCGAGGTGGCTATGCAGCGCGTGGCCCCATTCGTGCGCAAGCGTCGTCACGGACTCGTAGTCGTCGTTGTAGTTCATCAGCACGAACGGGTGCACGTCGTAGCCGCCGCCGTTGACATGCGCGCCCGAGAGCTTCTGCGGCCTCGGGTAAGTGTCCATCCAGCGCTCCTTGAGCCCGCGCTCGACCACGGCCACGTAGTCCGACCCGAGCGGTGCCAGCGCATCGAGCATCATGCGCTTCCCCTGCTCCAGCGGAAAACGCTGGTCGGCGTTGACGAGCGGTGGATAGATATCGTAGTAGCGCATGTCGCGCACGCCGAGCAGATTCGCGCGCAACCGGAAATACCTGTGCAGCGTCGGCAGGTTCGCGTTCGTCTGCGCGATCAGGGTGTCGTACACCGCAGGCGGTATCTTCGCCGGGTCGAGCTTGCGGGTGATCGAGTCCGGATAGCGGCGCACCTTGGCGTAGACCGAATCGGTCTTGAGCATCTCGTGAAAGGTGACGCCGAATGTGCGCTCGTAGCTCTTCCACGTGCCCCAGAACGCATCGAACACCTTCTTGCGATCGGCGCGATTGCCGACGGCACGGTACTTCGTGTAGCCGCTGTGATCCAGCCGCACGACCTTGCCGCTCGAGAGCTTCACGCTCGGCCAGGGAATGTCCGCATTCGACAGCGTCGTATAGACCGATTCGGGCGCGCTCGTCGCCAGGCCGAAGCTCGCTACCATGTTTTCGCCTGCGCCGTCCAGCGTGTGCGGGCCATTGCGCAAGATCAGGTCAAGCGGCCGGCGATAAATGGCAAGCGACGGATCCTCGGCAAGCAACCGCGCGACCCGCTCGGATCCGAGCGCGAGAATCTCCGGGCGCACGAAGGCGACGTGCTCCTCGACGCGCGAGCCGAGCGACCGCGCCTTCTGCCGCAGCTCCATGCCGGAAGGCGCGGCAGTGTTCTCCGCGAACGTCTCCGAGGCGTAGGTCGAGAGCTTGCGGAAGCGCTTGCCGAGATCCGCGTTGAGATCCAGGCAGGCTTTGAATCGCGCCGCGGACTGGCCCAGTTGGCCGCGGCAGCTACCGAATTCCGCGAGCTGACCCTCGAGCCGCGCGGCGTCCTCCTGCCACGCGGTGTCCGTCGCATAGAGGTCGGCGAGATTCCAGCGGTCCGCCGGGGCCTGCGCAAGCGCCGCGCACGGGATCGCCAACGCAAACAGTACGCTTCTCCACATGCTCGATTTCCTCCTCGGTACGATTGGCTCTACCGCTAAGCAAGCACCTTCTGCGGCGCCGGGCCCTTGGGGCGGACCAGATAGTAC
>DASYPC010000431.1:0-5323 GCA_036007105.1 Burkholderiales bacterium
ACCACCAGGACGAGCGGCACTCCGAGCGCAAGGCTAAGCGCGGCCTGGCGTGCCAGGTCGGCGACGAAAAGCGCCGGCGTCGTGCGGTTGAACCCGAAGCGGGCCTCGATCACGAACGTGCGGTAGACCGCCAGGGGCAACTCGAGCGTGGAAAGCAGGATCGTTGTCGAGAGGACCAGCGCCACGCCGTGCCACAGACCTTCCGGGGCGAGCAGTTCCGCCCACGCGTCCGAGATGGCCTGCAGGACGCCCCCCAGCGTGAGCGCGAGCAGCACCGCCGCGCCGATCAGCAGATCGGCGACGCCGATGCGCGTGCGTGCGACGCAGTAGTCGGCGGCTTTCTGATGCGCCGCGAGCGGGATCGTCTCGGAGAACCCGTCGGGTACGCGGTCCCGGTGCGCGCGCACGTGCCGGACCTGGCGCATCGCGAGCCAAAGCCTCACCCCCGTAGCCCCGGCGAGCGCGGCGAGGAATGCCCAAGTCAACGCATTTCCCATGGCATGAGAGAATACCCCGGGCCTTACATCGGATAAAGCATGCCCGCGGATCTGAACCGGCTTTGCTGGCTCGACATGGAGATGTCAGGCCTCCTGCCGGACTCCGACAGGATCCTCGAGATCGCGCTGCTGGTCACGGACTCGGACCTGAACCACCTGAGCGAAGGCAAGGTGCTGGTGGTTCACCAGCCGAACGAAGTCCTGGACGCGATGGACGGCTGGAACAGGAGCGTGCACGGCAAGTCCGGCCTGATCGAGCGCGTGCGCGCATCCGAGCTCGACGAGGCGCAGGCCGAGACGCTGGCGATCGAATTCCTCACGCAATACGTCTCCGCAGGGAACTCGCCGCTCTGCGGCAATTCGATCTGCCAGGACCGGCGATTCCTCGCGCGCTGGATGCCTCGCCTGGAGGCGTTTTTCCACTATCGCAATCTCGACGTCTCGACGGTGAAGGAGCTGGTCCGCCGCTGGAAGCCCGAGGCGATGAAGGGGCTGGTGAAGCAGGGCAAGCACGAGGCGCTGGCCGACATCCTCGAATCGATCGAGGAGCTGAAGTACTACCGCACGACCGTAATGACCATCTGAGTGGAGTGAGCGTCAGCGCCGCGCGCCGGACTTGCGGTGCTTCGCTGCGGCGGCCTTCTTCCTCGCGGGTGCGGCGGATACCTCGACGATGCATTCGATCTCGACCGGAATCGCCATGGGCAGCGAGCCCATGCCGACCGCCGAGCGCGCGTGCCGCCCGGCGTCGCCGAACACTTCCACGAACAGGTCCGAGCAGCCGTTGATGACGCGCGGGTGGTCGGTGAACTCGGGCACCCCGTTCACCATGCCGAGCAGCTTCACCACGCGCTTGACCCGATCAAGGCTGCCGAGCTCGGATCGCATCACCGCAAGGAGATCGATCCCGACCGTGCGGGCGTGCTGATACGCCTCGTCCGCGGTGTAGTCCCGTCCTACCTTGCCGACGGGGCGCTTTCCGCTGGCATCCGGGCGCGGCCCCTTTCCGGCGAGAAACAGCAGGTTCCCCGTGCGCGCGGCGTTGACGTAGTTCGCGACCGGCGCCGATACCTTGCCCAGCTCGATCCCCAGCTCCTTGAGCCGCTTCTCGGCGCTCATGGCAGCTCTACGATCTTGCCGGGATTGAGCAGGTTCTCCGGGTCGAACGTGCGCTTCAGGTCGCGCATCAGGTCGACCGCCTCGCCGAGCTCTTCGGCGAGATAGGACTGCTTGCCGATCCCGATGCCGTGCTCGCCGGTGCAGGTGCCTTCCATCGCCAGCGCCCGCTTCACCACGCGCACGTTGAATGCCTTCGCCTCATCGACGTCCGCTTCGTTGTTCGGGTCCACCAGGATCACGCAGTGGAAGTTGCCATCGCCGACGTGGCCGAAGAGCGGAATCGGCATGGAGGCCTTCGCGATGTCCTTGGTGGTCTCGACGATGCATTCGGCCAGGCGGGAAATTGGGACACACACATCGGTCGAAAGGGCGCGCGCGCCGGGCTTGAGCTGCAGGCACGCGAAATAGGCATGGTGGCGCGCTTCCCAGAGCTTGGAGCGCTCCTCGGCCTTCGTCGCCCACTGGAAATCGAGCCCGCCGTTGTCGCGCGCGATCTCCTGCACGGTCTGCGCCTGCTCGATCACGCTCGCTTCGGTGCCGTGGAATTCGAGCAGCAGCGTCGGCGCCTCGCGGTAGCTCATCTTGTTGTAGCGATTGAGGGCGGCCATCGTAGTCGCGCAGAGCAGCTCGCTGCGCGCGACCGGAACGCCCATCTGCAGCGTCTGGATGACGGTCTTCGCCGCGCCTTCGATCGCGGGGAACGCGCACACCGCCGCAGACATCGCCGCCTGCACCGGATGCAGCTTGACCGTCACCTCGGTGATGATGCCGAGCGTGCCTTCGGAGCCGACGAACAGGCGCGTCAGGTCGTAGCCGGCCGACGATTTCTTCGCGCGTCGCGCGGTCTGGATGATCCGACCGTCGGCGAGCACGACCTTGAGCGAGAGCACGTTCTCGCGCATCGTGCCGTAGCGCACCGCGTTCGTCCCGGAAGCGCGCGTCGCGGACATGCCGCCCAGCGTCGCGTCCGCGCCCGGATCGATCGGGAAGAACAGCCCCGTGTGCTTGATGTACTCGTTCAACTGCTTGCGGGTGACCCCGGCCTGGACGACCGCGTCGAGATCCTCCTCGTGCACAGTAAGCACCTGGTTCATGCGGCTCATGTCGATGCATACGCCGCCGCGGATCGCGAGGATGTGGCCTTCGAGCGAGGTGCCGACCCCGTACGGGATCATCGGCACGCGATGGCGGCGGCAGATGTCGACGACGTCCCGCACTTCCTCGGTCGATTCGGGGAACACCACCGCGTCGGGCGGCGCGTAGGGGAAATACGACTCGTCCTTGCCGTGATGCTCGCGCACCGCGGCCGAAACGCTGACGCGCTCGCCGAGCAGCGCACGCAGCTCGGTGACCACGCTTTGATCGAATTCCCTGGCCTTGTTCATCGCACGTCCCCGCAGGCGATCATTGTAGCTTTATCTCTCCTTCGAACGGCACCTTGACGCCGAGGCCGGGAATCTCGAGCGTCACCTTGGCCGCAAAGGCCTCGTTGCCGCGCAGGCTTCCCTTCTGCAGCGCAGCTTGCACCGCCTGCTCGATCTCGCGCTGCGAGTTGACGCCGACCATCTTGAGGAACTTGCGGATGCTGAGGTTGAACGTTTCCTGATCCATTACGGTTTCCTCCGGGAAAGAATTCTGCGGGCGAGCTGCTTGCCGAGCTCAACGCCCCACTGGTCGAAGCTGTTCACGTTCCAGATCACGCCTTGCGTGAACACCTTGTGCTCATAGAGCGCGAGGAGCCGCCCGAGGTTCCGCGCATCGATCCGCTCGAGCGTGAGCGTGCTCGAGGGGCGGTTGCCGGGGCAGACGCGGAAGGGCTCGACGCCGGGGTCTGCGGTGCCGAAGGCGAGAGCGTCGGCTTGCGCTTCGGCGTAAGCGCCGAGCAGCGCGCAGCGCTCGGCGTCGCCTTCCATCTGCGCCGCGACGATGAAATCCGCCGCGATTGCGGGAGTTCCCTGGTGCAGCAGCTGGTAGAACGAATGCTGGCCGACCGTGCCTTCCTGTCCCCAGAGCACCGGCGCGGTCGCATAGTCGACCGGCCGGCCTTCGCGGTCGACGCGCTTGCCGTTCGATTCCATCTCGAGCTGCTGCAGGTACGCGGGCAGCAGCGCGAGCGCGTGCGCATACGGCAGCACGGCGTGCGCGCCGGCGCCGAGAAAATTCACGTTCCATACGCCGACGAGCGCCATCAGCACCGGAACGTTGCGCGCCGCCGGCGCCTGCGCGAAATGCAGGTCGATCTCGCGCGCTCCGGCGAGGAGTTCGTCGAACGCTTCGGCGCCGACCGCGCAGAGCGCGCCGAATCCGGCCGCCGACCAGACCGAATAGCGCCCCCCGACCGTGTCCGGCATCGGCAGCACGTCGGCGGCGCCGAACGCGCCTGCGGCGGCTGTATTGCTCGTCACTGCAACAAAGTGCCTTGCCGGCTCGCGCGCGCCGAGCCAGCGCTTCGCGGCGCGTGCGTTGGCGAGCGTTTCTTCGGTCGTGAAGGTCTTCGAGACGACGATGAAGAGCGTCGCGTCCGGATCTGCGCCTGCGAGCGCGCGATCCAGATCGAGCGGATCGACGTTCGCGGCAAAGCGGAATTCGAGCGCGGTGCCGCGCGCGCCGAGCGCGTCCGCGACGAGCTGAGGTCCGAGCGCGGAGCCGCCGGTGCCGAGGTGCACGATGCGGCGGATCCGCACGTCTGCGCGGACCCGTGCCGCGAGCTCGCGCATGCGCCCGAGCGTCGCCTTCACTTCCGCGGAAGCCGCATCGCCCGCGCGCTGCGCAACGTGCCCGATAGCGCGCTGCTCCGTCGAATTGATCGGATCGCCCCGCAGGAACGCGGCGCGCCACTCTTCGAACCCGCGCTGCTGCGCGAGCTGCAGCAGCAGATCGAGCGCCGCCGCATCGAGGCGCTGGCGCGAAAAATCGTATCGCACGCCCGCGGCCTGTACAGCGAAGCGGTCCTTGCGCGCAGGATCGCCGGCAAGCAGATCCGCGACGCGGAGCGAATCGGACTTCGCTGCGAGTGCGGCGAGCGCTTTCCAGGCCTCGCATCGGGTCGGCGGCTGCGTATTCACGGCTTGTACCGGTAGAGGCGGATGCGTTCGTCCTTGTCGCGCGGGCGGCCCACGTCCGCGAGCTTCACCCATCCCGGGCCGGGCGCATCGCGCTCGTGCTGCGGGTTGCCCTGCACGATGACCAGCGGGCACGCGGCGGGCTTGTCCCGGTCGAACGGCTGCGTGTGGATGTCCGCATGGTAGCTGAGCGCTGCGCGCTGCGCATTGCCGAGACTCGCGCGCCCGATGCACTTCGCGCCGGGCGGGATCTTCGCCTTGACCTGCATCGCCACGCCGCGATAGCTCTTCAGGTGATCGGCCCACGGCAGCCAGAGCGTGGCGAAGCTGCCCCACAGCAGCGCGATTCCGGCCGCCCAGCGCAGCACGCCGCGTGTAGGTGAGCGCTGCACCCAGAGAATCAACACCAGCCATCCGGCGAGCAGCGCAAGCGCGACGGCGAGCGGCAGCGGCTGGAACTCGGGGACGTAACCGGGCACGCGGGTGAAATTCTTCGCGATGCGCGCCGGCTCTCCGGTCAGCATCGACACGTAGCCGAGCCACACCAGCGCGCCGAACAACGTGAACGTCATGACGCTGAACCAGTCGAGGGCGTTCGCCGCGCCGCGCCGCAGCGTATCGATCCCCTGCGCCGCGAGGAGGGCA
>DASYPC010000432.1:0-7119 GCA_036007105.1 Burkholderiales bacterium
CGACATCGGCGATAATCGCGCGCGGTGAAGGATCCAACGCAGACGGCCACCCCGGTGATGCAGCAGTACGCTCGCATCAAGGCGCAGCATCCCGACATCCTGCTGTTCTACCGGATGGGCGATTTCTACGAGCTGTTCTACGACGACGCCGGCAAGGCAGCGCGGCTGCTCGACATCACGCTCACGTCGCGGGGCGCATCCGCCGGCGCCCCGATCCCGATGGCGGGCGTCCCGTATCACGCGGTCGAGCAGTACCTCGCCAAGCTCGTCAAGCTCGGTGAATCGGTCGCGATCTGCGAGCAGATCGGCGATCCAAGCACGTCCAAGGGTCCTGTCGAGCGGCAGGTCACGCGAATCGTCACGCCCGGCACGCTGACCGACTCCGGGCTGCTCGAGGAAAAAGCCGACAACGTGCTGCTCGCGTTGCAGGCCGAAAAATCCGCTATGGGCCTTGCCTGGCTGTCGCTCGCGAGCGGCGAGCTGCGGGTCGCCGAAGTTGCACCGCAAGCGCTCGCCAACGAGCTGCGGCGCATCGCGCCCGCCGAGGTGCTCGCCTGCGACGGCGTCGAGGTCGACGGGTACTTCGTGACGCGCGTGCCGGCGTGGCACTTCGACTTCGAGTCGGGCCGCACGAAGCTGCTCGGCCAGCTCGGCGCCGCCTCCCTCGCCGGCTTCGGCGTGGAGGACCTGACCCTGGCGATCGCCGCCTGCGGCGCGCTGCTCGAGTACGCAAGCAAGACCCAAGGGCAGGCACTCGCCCACGTCAACGCGGTCCTGGCGGAGCGCCCGGGACAATATCTGCGCATGGATGCAGCCACGCGACGCAACCTCGAGATCACCGAGACGCTGCGCGGCGAGCCGGCGCCGACGCTGCTTTCGCTGCTCGACGAATGCGCGACCGCGATGGGAAGCCGCCTGCTGCGTCATTGGCTGCACCACCCTTTGCGCGATCGCGCTGCGCTCTCGGCACGCCACGAGGCGGTCGAGCGTCTCGATCCGGCCGCTGCCGATTTGCACGCCGTGCTGCGTCGCTTTGCCGACGTCGAGCGCATTGCGGCACGCATCGCGCTGAAGAGCGCGCGGCCGCGCGACTTGTCCGGCCTGCGCGACAGCCTCGCGCGGCTCGTCGAGCTGGCGCAAGCGGTCCCGCCGCCGCGCAACGAATTGCTCGACCAGCTGATGAGCGACCTGGAAACGCCGCGCGAGGCGCTCGATCTGCTGCGCGGCGCGATCGCGGCAGAGCCCTCCGCGGTCCTGCGCGACGGCGGGGTCATCGCCGGCGGCCATTCCGCGGAGCTCGACGAGCTGCGCGCGCTGCAAACCAACGCGGGCGAATTCCTCGTCGCCCTCGAAGCGCGCGAGCGCGAGCGCACCGCGATCCCGAACCTGCGGGTCGCCTACAACCACGTGCATGGCTATTACATCGAGGTGACGAACGCGCACGCGCAGAAGATCCCGATCGACTACCGCCGCAGGCAGACGTTGAAGAACGCCGAGCGCTACATCACGCCGGAGCTGAAGACGTTCGAGGACAAGGCGCTCTCGGCGCGCGACCGCGCGCTGGCGCTCGAAAAATCGCTCTACGAGGCGCTGCTCGATGCGCTCGCGGCGCACCTGCCGCGTTTGCAGCGCGTGGCACGTGCGCTCGCGCAGCTCGACCTGCTGTGCTGCTTTTCACGCGTGGCGGCGCGGCGTGGCTATTGCCGGCCGGTCTTCTCGGACGCAAGCGGCATCGAGATCGAAGCGGGGCGCCATCCGGTGGTCGAGTCGCGCATCGAGCGCTTCATCGCGAACGACTGCCGGCTCTCCCCCGCCCGCCAGGTGCTGCTCGTGACCGGACCGAACATGGGCGGCAAGTCGACCTACATGCGGCAGGTGGCGCTGATCGCGCTGCTGGCGCACGCCGGGTCGTTCGTTCCCGCAAAGTCGGCGCGACTCGGTCCGATCGACCAGATCTTCACCCGCATCGGCGCCGCCGACGACCTCGCGGGCGGCGCTTCGACGTTCATGGTGGAGATGACCGAGAGCGCTGCGATCCTGCACAACGCGACGCCGTCGAGCCTCGTGCTGATGGACGAGGTCGGGCGCGGCACCTCCACGTTCGACGGGCTCGCGCTCGCCTGGGCGATCGCCCGCCACCTCGCCGAGCACAACCAGTCCTTGACACTGTTCGCGACGCACTACTTCGAGCTCACGCGCCTCGCCCTCGAATACCGCCAGGTCGCGAACGTGCATCTCGACGCAGTCGAGCACAAGGACAGCGTGGTATTCCTGCACGCGGTGGAAGAAGGCCCCGCATCGCAGAGCTATGGACTGCAGGTGGCCGGGCTCGCGGGCGTACCCAAGGCAGTGATCCGGCAGGCGCGCAAGTATCTGCAAATCCTCGAGGAGCAGAGTCTCGTGCGCGGCGGCCAGAACGATCTCTTCGCGGGCGCGTCGCGAACCGTCGAGCCCGAGCCGCCCTCCGATCCGGTGCGCGAGGAGCTTGCGAGGATCAACCCCGACGAGCTTTCGCCGCGCGAAGCGCTCGACCTGCTCTATCGCCTGAAGAAGCTCTGAGCTAGCTGCAAGCCGGTTGGGCTGCGACCCAGCCGGCGATCTCGCCGAGCACGCGTTCGCTCGCCCGCGCCATTGCGACCGCGCCCGATGCCGCGTCGCTCCCTGCGCCCGGCTCGACGACCATCACGCCGCGCGAGGCGACGCGCGCCGCCGCGTTCGTCAGCAACACGCGCAATTCGATGCGCGCTTCGCTGGATTCCTTCGATGAGAACACCTGCGTGAATTCCTGCAGCTCGATCTCGAGGCCGCATTTGCCGACCCCTTCACCGGTCGCGCGCAACAGTTGCTTGCGCAGCAGCTCCGCCGGCGGCGCAGCCCAGCGGTTTTGCGCATAGTCGGCGAGCTCGGAGGAATGCCGCCACGCCAGACGGTAATGCATCTGCACATCGTCGAACGGGGCGATCGCGCGCACAGAGGCTCCGCGCAACGCGGGAAACTTCACGGCCGGCGCTGCAAACCCGAGATCGAACGTGCGCGGCGCAAGGTCTGCCGCATTGCCGCCGCATCCCGCCAGCGCGATGAAAACCAGCAGCCCGGCGACGCGCCTCATTGGAACCCGGGTTCGCCGGGCCCGGGACGTCCCGCCTTGCGTCCCCAGAGCAGGCTGTCCGGGTTGCGCGACAGCTCGCCGGCAAGGCTGCCGATGCGCCGCGCGCTGCGATCCGCCGATCCCGCGAACGCGCCGACCTGGGGCACGGTATCGCCCTGGATCTCGGCGGACAGTTTGCCGATCTCGCCGACGAGGTCGCGCGCCTGCACCGAGAGCTTTCCGACCTCGGTGACGAGCAGCCGCGTCTCGGCGAGCAGGCGCTCGGCTTCGCTGGTGATCTGCGGCAGCGTCTTTGCCGCCTCGCTCACCCGCTCGAGCGAGTCGCGCGCGAGGCGCAGGTTCTCCGGTCCGAGCCAGGCGTCGGCGCGCGCCACCGTCTGCGGCAGCTTGCCGCTTGCAGCTTCGAGGTTCGCGGTGACCTTCTCGAGCGACGCCAGCGTCGCGCCGAGATGCTTGCGATTCTCCGGGGTCAGCACCGCGTTGATCGCCGCGATCAGCTCGCGCGCATCGCGCACCGTGCCCTCGGCGCTGTCGGTCATCGTGTCGAGGAACGAAGGCTTGAGCGGCAGCTCCGCCAGACCGCCGGCGCCCTTCGGCGGGGGAGCGGTTTCCTGGCTGTCGTCGAGCAGGTGCACGTAGGCGATCCCGGTGATGCCTTCCAGGCCGAGCTGCGCATACGTGCCGCGCGTCACCGGAATGTCGCTGTTCACCTCGATGTCGATCAGGATCCTGCGACGGTCGCGCGGATCGAGCCGGATCGTCGTGACGCGCCCCACGCTGATGCCCCGGTAGCGCACCTGCGCCTGTGCATTGAGGCCGCTGACCGGGGTGGTGGCGACCAGGCGGTAGGTCTTGCGGTCGACCGGTTCCTGCGCCAGCCAGCTCGCCCACGCGACGATCGCAGCGATGAGCCCGATGACGAACAGCCCGGTGATGAACGCGTAGGCGCGGCTTTCCATTGTCGATTTATGCGGCGGTTGCGCCGTGCGCAAGCGCGCGGCGGCCGCGGTCTCCTCCGAAGAAGCTTTGCACGAACGGATGCGGCAGTTCCCGCACTTCGTCCAGCGTGCCGCAGGCGATTATATGCCGGTCGCCGAGGACGGCGACGCGATCGGTCAGCGCGAAGAGCGTGTCGAGGTCGTGCGTCACCATCAGCACCGCGAAGCGGTGATCGGCGCGCAGCCGCTGGATCAGCTGAACGAAGCGCTCCGAGCGATCCGGGTCGAGCCCGGCGGTCGGCTCGTCGAGGATCACCAGATCCGGCGCAAGCGCGAGCGCGCGCGCCAGCGCGACGCGTTTCACCATTCCTCCCGAGAGGCTCGCGGGCAGCAGCGTGCCGTGGTGCGGCGCCAGCTCCACCTCCGAGAGCTTCGCGTGGACGATGGCGCGGATCTTCTTCTCCGAGACGCCGCCGCGCTCGCGCAACGGGAACGCGACGTTGTCGAACACCGTGAGCGCCGAAAAAAGCGCGCCGTTCTGAAACAGCATCCCCATGCGCCGCCGCGCGTCGCGCACCTTCTTGAAGCTCGGGTCGTCCCACGAAACGCCGAACACGCGCACCGACCCGGCGACCGGGCGCTTCAACCCGAGGATCACCCGCAGCAACTGCGTCTTGCCGCTGCCCGACCCGCCTACGAGCGTCATCACCTCGTCGCGCCGCACTTGCAGGTTCAGGTCCTTGTGCAGGATCTGCCCCGGGCCGACGGCGTTGACGAGGCCGTCGACCGTGATCGCGTATTTGTCCGGTTCAGCCGACATTGCGCAGCAGGATCGCGAAGATCGCGTCGAGGATGATGACGATGGTGATCGCCGCCACCACCGAGCGCGTGACGCCCGAGGCGAGGCTGTCGGTGTTCGGCAGCACGCGCAGCCCGTAATGGCAGGCGACGAGCGCGACTGCGAAGCCGAAGGCCGCCGACTTGCCGATCCCGATCCAGAAATTGACCGTCTCGACCGCGCGCGGCAGCGCTTCGAGGAACGCTTCCGGCGCGATGCCGAGCGTGAACCGCGAAACGAGCATCGCGCCGGCAAGCGCGGCGAGATCGGTGCAGAACGTGACCAGCGGCAGCGCGATCGCGAGCGCAATGACCTTCGGCAGCACCAGCCGCGTGATGACCGAGACGCCCATAACCTGCAGCGCTTCGATCTCCTCGGTCACCCGCATCACGCCGAGCTGCGCGGTCATCGCCGAGCCCGACCGGCCCGCAGCAATGATCGATGCGAGCATCGGTCCGAGCTCCCGCACCACGCCGACACCGACGATGTTGATGACGAGCAGATCGGCGCCGTAACGCTTGAGCTGCAGCGCCGACAGGTAGGTGAGCACGATGCCGACGAGGAACCCGACCAGCATCGTGACCGGCAGCGCTGCGACGCCGGCCCGGAACACGCCCGCGGAGAGCTCGCGCAACGGCGTGTCGCGCGGTCGCCGCGCGAGCGCAAGCGCTTCGAGCACGAGGCGCCCGAGGAGCGCGGTCGCGTCGCGCAGATGCACGCCGAAGCGCATCGCGGCTTCGCCGATCGCGACCGCCGGCGCGTACGGATCGATCGGCTGCTCCATCGCGATCCGCACCCGCGAACCGGTCGCCACGCGATCGAGAATCTCGCGCTGCTGCGCGGATGCTTCGATCTGATTGACGCCGCGCAGCGCACGCACCAGCCACAGCGCGCCCGTGTCGTCCAGATCGCCGATCGGCGTGAGGTCCCAGGCGACCCGGCTCGGCGCGGTGCGCCTCAGGTCTTCGAGCGTGCGCAGGATTTCTTCGCGCCGCGTCTTCAGGCCGGCGAACGTCCATTCACCCGACGCCCGCACGCGCATCGGCACCGGATCATTCTCGACGGTCTCGATCTCGAGCGCTGCGTCGCGAGCGATCATGGCGCGCGAGTATACTGCGCGCCGCATGACGCTGGTGGACATCGGCGCCAACCTGACGCACGCCTCGTTTCGCGAAGACCTCGACGCGGTACTCGCGCGTGCACGCGACGCGGCAGTGCGCACGATCGTGGTCAGCGGCACCACGGTCGAGGAAAGCAGGCGGGCCGCGGCGCTCGCCGAGGCGCACCCGGATCTGCTGTACGCGACCGCGGGCATGCATCCGCATCACGCACGCGAGTGCGATGCGCAGACGATTCCTGCGCTGCGCACGCTTGCCGCGCATCCGCGCGTGGTCGCGCTCGGCGAGTGCGGCCTGGATTTCAGCCGCAACTATTCACCGCATCCGGACCAGGAGCAATGGTTCGAGGCTCAGCTCGATCTTGCATGCGAGCTCGGCAAGCCGCTCTTCCTGCATTCGCGCGACGCGCACCCGCGGTTCGCCGAAATGCTGCGATCGCGCCGCGATCGGCTGCCGCCCGCGGTCGCGCATTGCTTCACCGGGGAAGAGGACGAGCTGCGCGCGTACCTCGAGCTCGGGCTCTACATCGGGATTACCGGCTGGATCTGCGACGAGCGGCGCGGCCGGCACCTGCTCGCGCTGGTGCGACAGATCCCGGGCGATCGCCTGCTGATCGAGACCGATTCGCCCTACCTCACGCCGCGAGACTTGCGTCCGCAACCGCGCGCGCGGCGCAACGAGCCCGCTTTCCTGCCGCACATCCTTGGTACGATTGCCCGCGCGCTCGACCGGCCGGCCGAGGAAGTCGGAGAGGAAACCGCGCGCAACGCGCGCGCGCTATTCGGCTTGCGCTAGCCTCAGTCCTTGCCCTGCGCGTTCCCCGGGGGATCCATGGCGGGATGGCGCACCTGCAGGACTTCACGCACGACGCCGTCGGGTGAGAACTGCACCCACAGCTTCCACTTGAAATCGACTTCGAGCAGCTGGTATTCCCAGACTTCGCGCTGCAGCCGCGGCAGCGATGAAACCAGGAACGGCGGGCCGAAGAGCTCCCGCACCTCTTTTTTCGTCCAGGTGTTCGCAGCGACCTTCCTGACGTTCTCGACGGTCAGCCGCTGCTCGATGCGCTTCAGCACGCCGTCGGAGCCCACGTGCACGGCGTAGCTGTGCCACCCG
>DASYPC010000433.1:0-10580 GCA_036007105.1 Burkholderiales bacterium
GAAACGCGCCGTCGAGCGCCTGCGCGCCCGGAACGGTCGCGCCGCGAACCTGGTAGGCGGTGACGATGAGGCGGCCGGGCTGGTGGATCTGCGAACCGATCTGGCCGTGCAGATGCGGCCATCCGGCGTCGATCCAGTTGCCGCTGATGAGGCGCGTGGTGCCGGCGACGCCGATCAGGTCATGGCTCGACAGATGAGCGTAGAGCCGCGCCGCGAAATCGGGCGTCACGATCTCGACGTCGTCGTGAGAGAGCACCAGTATCTCCCCCTTCGCGCGCCGGATGCCGCGGTTGTACCCCTCGCAGAGCGAGCGCGCGTCATGGATGCCGACGATCTCGTGCGGCACGTCGGCGAGCAGCGCGCGATAACTCGTGCAGACTCTTTCGAAGCGCTCGGGTCGTATGCTGCAGATGATCACGGACACGCTGCGCCGGTCGCCCGGGTCGCGCGGAAGCACCCGCGGCACTCTGCCGTGCGCCGCGCCGGCGCGCGCCCGGGCGATCGCCCCGCGCGCCTGCGCATACAGCCCCATCGGGTATTTCGGCCGCAGCGCGAGGCATGCGGAAAACGCGGCGTTGGCGGCGGCGAGATCGTTCAGCTCGAGCCGCGCGCTGCCGAGCAGGAAATGCAGCGCCGCGAGATCCGGCTCGAGCGTGATTGCGCGTTCTGCGCACTGCGACGCATCGGCGTACCGCGCGGCGCGAAACGCCTCGCTGCCCTGCCGGTACAGCTCGTCGACCTGCGCCGCGCGATCGCTCGCCATGGCCGATGCTAGCGTAGAACCGGACTAGACTCGCGCCATGCTGCGACGAGCGATTGGCGCGCTTCTCGTTGCGTGCTCCGGTGCGTTGTACGGTGCGCCGGTGCGCACCGAGCACGTCGAGGCCGAGCTGGTTGCAGCGCGCGGCGGTCGATGCGGGCAACCCGATTCTCGTCGCGCTGCGGCTGCAGATGATCCGGAACGCCCGCTCGGCGCGAGCGGCTCGCATGCGATCGAGATCGACGTGCCGATTAAGTACTAGCCGACGCAGTTTTCGAAAAGGCCAAACGGCCGCCATCGCTGATACTCGCCAGCGAGACGCAGATGGTGCCTACGCACTCTCGCGTACCGGTGCTGGTCGTACCCTAGACCTGCAGATCCGGCTCACCGCAGTGCTTGAGGATCTCGGCGCGCACTCGGTCGCGCAACTCGACCGCGGCGCTCCAGTCGGCGCCTCGCGGCGCGATCGGCGCGCCGATCACCACCGACACCGCGCTGCGTCTCAGGTACCAGGTGCCGTCGCGCAGCACCGAGCGAACGCCGCGTAGCGCAACCGGAACCACGGCAACGCCGGCCTGCGCCGCGGCCTGGAACGCGCCGGTGCGGAACGGCATCAGGCCGGTGTTGCGCTTCAGGGTTCCCTCGGGGAAGGCGATCAGCGACACGCCACGCTTGGCCGCATCCGCCAGCTCGTTCGCGTGCTCCGCGCTCTTCTGCACGTCGAAGCGCTCGATGAACTGGGTCCCGTAGCCCGAGAGCAGCGTGCGCATCAGGAAGTTGCCGAGGAACTCGCGCTTGGCGACGAAAGCATAGCCGCGATATTCCATCACCGAGAGCAGCACCACGACATCGAGGTAGCTGGTGTGGTTCACCGCCAGCACCACGGTCTTGTCGCGGGGCAGGTTCTCCACGCCTTTTGCGACGACCGGGATGCCCGAAAGCCGCAGGAACCAGCGCGACACCGCGCTTCCGGTCCGCCAGCAGACCGGCACCGGAGCGACGGCCGCGGCGATCAGCGCGAACGGGAACAGCGCACCGAAAACGACATAGCCGCGCAGCGCGAACAGCGCGCCGCGTGCGGTGGAAAGAATGCGGCGCACCTGCGGCGCGGCACCGGCGAGCAACAGGCGCACGAACTGCAGCCACACCGCCTGCGGACGCACCGCGGACGGCCCGCGCTCGTAGAATTCGCGCGCCGCGACACGGCGGATCTTGCCGCTGGACGTCTTCGGCACGGTCGCCGGCGGCGCGAGCACGATATCGTCGGCGGGCGCGCCGATCAGGCTCACCGCAAGCTCGTTGATCATGCGCTTCAAGCTCTCGTGTCGCGAAGGATCGGCGTCGCGCATCTCGGCCAGCACCACCACGCGCTCGGTGCCGCTCGCCGCGTCCCTGCTGCCGAACACGGCGACGCAGCCGCGCCGCACGCCGGCGAGATCGCTCACCGCCTGCTCGAGCTCGTAGGGGCTGATGTTGCGTCCGCCGCGGATGATGATGTCCTTTTCACGCCCGGTGATGTAGACCATTCCCTCCGCGAGGTAGGCGCGATCGCCGGTGTTCACCCATTCGCCGGCGAAGAGTCCTTTGGTGGCCTCCGGATTGCGGTAGTAGCCGGAGGTCGCCGAAGGGCCGCGGAACTGCAGCAGCCCTTCCTGCCGGTCGGCCAGCTCGAGCCCGGCGGCGTCGACCACGCGCAAGTCGTGGTCCGGGATCACCTCGCCGCAGCCGACCACCTTGAGCGGCGACGGATCATCGGGCTTGGCGGGCACGGCTTCGCCGGTGCTCGTGAACGTATCCCGGTCGAGCGCATCCATGCGCCACGGCTCTCCCGGGGTGGTGAACGCGACGCCCACGGTGCACTCGGCAAGCCCGTAGACGGGCGACAGCGAATTCTTTCTGAATCCCCAGCGCGCGAACCGCTCGGTAAAAGCGGCGATCGTGTCGGGGCTCACCGGCTCGGCGCCGTTGAACGCAAAGCGCCACGAGGAAAGATCGATTCCCTCCATGTCCGCGTCGGCGATCCTGCGCAGGCACAGCTCGTAGCAGAAGTTCGGCCCGCCGGAGATCGTGCCTCGATGCCGGTGGATCACGCGCATCCAGCTCGCCGGCCGCGAGAGAAACGCGAGCGGCGAAAGCAGTACCACGGGAAAGCCGAGGAACATCGTCGCGAAGCAGCCGCCGATCAGGCCCATGTCGTGATACAGCGGCAGCCAGCTCACGAAGACGTCGCTCGCGGTCGCGCTCACGGCCCTTCCCATCGCCTGCACGTTGACGAGAAGATTGGCGTGCGAGAGCACCACCCCCTTCGGGCTGCCGGTGCTGCCCGAGGTGTATTGCAGGAACCCGATGTCGCCCGACTTGCCGCGCACCGGCGCGAATCCCGCGCCGCTTCCTTGCAGATCGGCAGGCATCAGTACCGCACGTAACGATTCCACTTGCGCGCGCAAGAGCCAGGCGAGCGCCTTCGCTTCCGGGATCGTGATCATGATCGTCGCGCCGGCGCTCTTCAGGATGCCGACGTGGCGCGACATGTGATCCTCGATCGTGGTCAATCGCGCAGGCGGGTAGAGCGGCACCGGCACGCCGCCGGCGAGCAGCACGCCATAGAACGAGTAGAGGTACTCCTTGCATGTCGGCAGCATGATGGCCACCATCTGCCCAGGCTGCAGTCCGGCGTCGGCGAGCCGCGCCGCGTAGCCGAGCGCGCCCTCCCACAGCGCGCGGTATGTGATCGAGTGCTCCCGGTTTTCCTCGTACAGATGTACGGTCAGGCGGTCGGGCTGGCGCTCGACGTGGTACTCGAGCGCTGCGACGAGTGTCTGCGCCTGTACAGGCGGAGGCACGCTTCCCGTGAGCGACAGGCTCGCGACGCTGGTGTCGGCCGCGCGCGGCGCGTGCCCCGCGCTCGAGAGCAGGAAACGCAACAGGTCGCGCGGCGTCTCGCTCGTCGCGAGCGCCTGCTCGGGCAGGCTGGTCGAGAACTCGCGCTCGAGGCGCAGCACGAGCTCGACGCGCGCAAGGCTGTCGAGCCCGAGGTCCTTCTCGAGCGAGCTGTCGAGCGCGATCTCGGGCAGCGCGCTGTGCGGCCGTGCTTCGCGTGCGACCGCGGCAACCACTGCAAGCACTTTACCCGCGTCGATGGGTATGGAGACTGTCGGGGCGAGCGCCGGCTTCATGCGCCCGGCGAGTGTACACTCGTCACTGCATGTCCATCGAAGCGCTGCAGCAAGTGTCGCTGTGCCGCGGGCTCGACCGGGTGGCTGCCGAGCGGCTGAGCTCGGTTGCGCGCGAAGTGTCGTTTCTCAAGGGCGCGCAGCTCGTGCGCCAGAACGGGCCGGCGCGTGGCGCTTTTCTGATCCGCAGCGGAACTGTCGAAGCGAGAGTCGCGCTGCCGGGCGGCGGCTCGCTCGCGGTTGCGGAGCTGCGCGACGGCGACGTGTTCGGCGAGATGGCGCTGATCGAGCGGGGCGTCTGCACGGCGAGCGTACTCGCCTCGAGCAACGTCGAGGGCTGGTTCATCGGCGGCGATGATTTCCGCGCGATGGTGGCGAGCCGCGAGCCGGTCGCGCTGGAAATCCAGCGCGCCATCACGCATAACCTCGCCGCGAAATTGCGCGTGCTGAACGCCAAGGTGCGCGAGCATGCCGCGCAGGAAGACCGGCCGGTGCGCGAGGCTGCACCGCGAGACGATCCGCTCGCTGGCGTTCCGCGCACCCGCCGCGCTTCCTTCGACTGGCGCCGGTTCCTGCCGTTGCTGTCGTTCCTCGACGGCTTCGACGAGGACGAGGCCGACGAGTTCGTCGCCGAGGCGCAGGTGCTCGAGCTCGGGCCCGGCGCGTGGATTTTCGCGCAGGGCCAGCCCGCGCAGTTCTGCTATCTCGTCGTGCGCGGCGCGGCGGAAGTGCTCGCGCAAAAGGACGCTCGCGAGCGCCGCATCGGCGTCGCGGGGCCCGGAGAACTGCTCGGCTATCTCGCCGCGCTGGAAGGCGCGGCGCACGCAGCGAGCGCGCGGGTGCGCGAGCGTGCAACGCTGCTCGAATTTCCGCGCGCCGTGTTTCTCGCGCTGTTCAACGGCGGATCAGGGGCCTCGGTGAGCCTGCAGCACGCGATTCATCGCAGCCTGCTGCGCTCGCTCGCACGCACGAACACCCAGCTGACGCGGTTGATCAGCGACGCGCGGCTGAGCGAAGCGGCGCAAAAAACCGCGGAGCTCGAGACAACGTTGCACGGGCAGCTGTGGACCGTCGTTCCGCCTAATCCAGCAGCCGCACGGTAACCCGCGGCCGCCCGCCGCGGACCTCGGCGAAGAGGGCGCCGTATTCCGGAAGCTCCACCCAGGCGGCGGTATCCCGCGTCAGCGGTTCGGAGGCGACGATGATCGAATCGGCGTTCTCGGCCCCGCCGATCATCTTCCATTCCCCGTCGTGCATCGCGTAGTCGCGGCCGAGCGTGTACCAGAGCGACAGGAAATTCAGGTTCGCCTCGTGCATCTTCGATGGATCGTCGGTGCGGTAGCAGCCGAAATCGAAGCAGTAGCGCAGCGCGACGAGCTGCCGGCCGTTGGTGATGAACAGGTTGACCGAGGACGCGAGCGCAATGTCGAGGCGTGCGCGGACGTCGCGCAGGATCTCGAGCGTGCGCTGGATTGCGCCGAAGGCGCTCGATTCGTCGAGGCCGGAATGCGGATCGGCGAGCTGGGAGAGGAACACCGCGTAGATCCACTCGCTGTCCGTCGTGCCGTGGATCTGCGCCAGATATGCCGGCTTCACGTGCGCAGAGAGCAGCGGCTTCATGCGCTCGAAGCCCGCCAGGTCGCCGTTATGCGCGAGCACGAACGGCACCTCGCCAAAGTGGAACGGGTGCACGTTCTGCAGCGCGATCTCGACGCGCGTCGAATAGGCCACGCCGCGCACGTGCGCCAGCAGGCAGCTCGAGCGGATCTTGTGCGCGAGGTTCTGCAGGTTTCGATCGAACACCGGCAGCGCGAGCGAGTAGTACGCGAACGGGCGCTGCGGATCGTTGCTCTGCGGATCCCACGCGCGCAGCCCGAACCCGGCGAGGTTCAGCATGTTCAGCATCCGCGGCATCGTGCTCTGCCGGACGAGCGCCGAATCCGGACGGAACAGCAGGTTGTCGAGCAGCACCGGCTGCCCGAGGTAGAGGAGCGCGCGGCACATGGAGCGAGTGGACGCGCTATTTCTGCTCGTCGGTCCGGTCGGTCGCCGGCGGCGGCGTCCGGGAGAACGCCGCAATCTGCGCTCGTTCCTCTGCCGTCAGGGCGATCTTTACCGAGTCGAGCGACGCGCGCAGCTGATCGAGGTTGCGGGCGCCGATGATCGGCGCGGTGATCGCGGGATGCGCGCCGACCCAGGCCACCGCCGCGCTCATCGGATGCCAGCCGCGCTCCTTGCAGAAGGCGACGAACTTCGCGGCGGTCTCGTGCATCCACTCGTCGCTGTAGCGCGCCTTGTACATCTTGTTGGTGGTGTGGCGTCCGGTCGCGCCGGCTTGCAGGTAGCGGCCGGAAAGGAGGCCGCCCCCCGCGGGGCTGTAGGCCACCACGCCGACGCCGTTCGCCTGCGCCATCGGCAGAAGCTCGACCTCGGCCTGGCGCTTCACCAGGCTGTACATCGGCTGGATCACCTGGAGCGGCGCCCAGCCATTGCGCTCCTGGTAGCCGAGCGCGGCCTGCGTCTGCCAGGCGGAATAGTTGCTGACTGCCGGATAGAGAACCTTTCCGGAGCGCACCACGTCCTCCAGCGAGCGCATGTGCTCTTCGAGCGGCGCATGCGCGTCGTAGTGGTGCAGGAACAGGACATCGACGCGGTCGGTGCCCAGGCGTTTCAGGCTTGCCTCGACCGCGCGGCGCACGTGGCGGCGATTCGCGCCGCGTGCATTGACATCGCCGCCGGTAGGGTTGAAGCACTTGGTGGCGATGACCAGATCGTCGCGGTGGCCGCGGATCAGCTCGCCGAGGATCTCTTCCGATTTTCCGGCGTTGTACTGGTCGGCGGTGTCGAAGAAGTTGATGCCGGCGTCGCGCCCGGCGCGGTACATGCGCGCCGCCTCCGCGGCGTCGGCATCGCCGCCGAATGCCATGGTGCCGAAGCAGAGAGGGGAAACCTGGAGACCGGTGCGGCCGAGCGGGCGGTAGTTCATGGCTGTGAAGTTTACCGTTCCTGCCAGCTTGACCGCAGTCAAGAATCGCCATGTGCCGCGTGCCGGATAATAAGCACAGCGATGAAAGGCAAAGGAAAAGTCCGCTCGACGCCGAAGGGCAGGGTCGTCGATCCGCGGGCTCTGGACGAAGTGCGCGCGCTGCTCGGCGCGGAGCCGCGCCGGCGCGACCTGCTGATCGAGCACCTCCACAAGATCAACGACCACTACGGCCATCTGTCGACGGCGCATCTCGCCGCGCTTGCGCAGGAGATGAGACTCGCGCTCGCCGAGGTGTACGAGGTGGCGACCTTCTATCACCACTTCGACGTGGTGAAGGAAGGCGAGACACCGCCGCCCGCGCTCACGGTGCGGGTTTGTGATTCGATCGCCTGTGAATTGGCCGGGTCGGAGGCGTTGTTGGCCAAGCTACCTGCCATCCTTGGACAACAAATCCGTGTGCTGCATGCGCCTTGCGTCGGGCGCTGCGAAGTCGCGCCCTGCGTGGTGGTGGGACAGAACCCCGTCGGCAATGCGACCGTAGAAGCGGTCAAGGAGGCCGTCGCTTCGAAAGAGACCTCTTGTGCAAAGACCCGCTACATCGATTTCGCTACGTACAAGAAGGCGGGCGGCTACCGGCTGATCGCCGATTGCCTCGCCGGCAAGCACACGCGCGAGGGGATGACCAAGATCATGGAGGACTCGGGGCTGCGCGGGCTGGGCGGCGCGGGCTTCCCGGTCGGCCGCAAGTGGAAGAGCGTCGCCGCCGAGCCCGAGCCGCGCCTGATGGCGGTGAACATCGACGAGGGCGAGCCGGGGACCTTCAAGGACCGCTGGTACCTCGAGCGCGACCCGCACCGCTTTCTCGAAGGCATGCTGGTCGCCGCGTGGGCGGCCGGTGTCAGCGAGGTCTACATCTATTTGCGGGACGAGTACGCGGGCTGCCGCGCGATCCTCGAAACAGAGCTTGCTTCATTGAAGAAGGCCCCGCCTTGTGCGCTGCCGCCCATCCACCTGCGGCGCGGCGCCGGCGCCTACATCTGCGGCGAAGAGTCGGCAATGATCGAATCGATCGAGGGCAAGCGCGGCATGCCGCGCCTGCGCCCGCCGTACGTCGCGCAAGTGGGCCTGTTCGGCCGGCCGACGCTCGAGCACAACATGGAGACGGTGTACTGGGTGCGCGAGATCGTGGAGAAGGGCGCGCCGTGGTTCGCCGGCCAGGGCCGCAACGGACGCAAGGGGCTGCGCTCGTTCTCGGTCTCGGGACGGGTGAAGAAGCCCGGCGTGCACCTGGCGCCGGCGGGCATCACCATCGTCGAGCTGATCGATGAGTACTGTGGCGGGATGCTGGACGGGCACACGTTCTACGGCTACCTCCCGGGCGGCGCCTCGGGCGGGATCCTGCCCGCGTCGAAGGGCGACCTCCCGTTGGATTTCGATACGCTGCAGCCGCACGGCTGCTTCATCGGTTCTGCAGCGATCGTCATATTCTCGGATCGGGACAAGGCGGCGAAAGCGGCGGTCAACCTGATGAAGTTCTTCCACGACGAATCCTGCGGCCAGTGCACCCCCTGCCGCGTGGGCACGGCGAAGGCGCTCAAGCTGATGGAAGCGCGCAAGTGGGACCAGCCGTTGCTTGGGGAGCTTTCCCAAGCCATGATGGACGCTTCGATCTGCGGCCTGGGGCAGGCGGCCCCGAACCCGGCGCTGACCGTGATGAAGTATTTTCCTCAAGAGGTGGGTTGAGATGGAACGCGTAACCACCCAGCAGCTCGCGATGATGCCGATCGAGTTCAAGCTCAACGGCAGGACGGTGATCGGCCGTCCGGACGAGACGATCATCGAGTGCGCGAAGAAGAACGGCGTCGAGATCCCGCACCTCTGCTACAAGGCCGGTCTCCGCGCGGACGGCAACTGCCGCGCCTGCGTGGTCGAGATCAAAGGCGAGCGTGCGCTCGCCCCCTCCTGCTGCCGCTACCCGAACGCGGGCATGGAGGTCACCACCGACAACCCGCGCGCGGTGCTGTCGCAGAAGATGGTGCTCGAGCTGCTGCTCTCCGACATGCCCGAAACCGCGTACACGCGGGACAACGAGCTCGATGCGTGGGCGAAGAAGCTGAGCGTGGGCAAGCCGCGCTTCGAGTCGAGGAAGCAGGCCAGGGCGGACCTGTCGCACCCGGCGATCGCGGTCAACCTCGACGCATGCATCCAGTGCACCCGCTGCCTGCGCGCTTGCCGCGAGGAGCAGGTGAACGACGTCATCGGCTACGCGTTCCGCGGCGAGCACTCGAAGATTGTGTTCGACTTCGACGACCCGATGGGGCAGTCGACGTGCGTCGCCTGCGGCGAGTGCGTGCAGGCGTGCCCGACCGGCGCGCTGATGCCGGCGCGCGGGGCCGGCCTGGAAACCATCGACAAGACCGTGGACTCGGTGTGTCCGTTCTGCGGCGTCGGCTGCCTGCTCACGTATCACGTCAACACGAAGCAGAACGTCATCAAGTTCGTCAACGGCAAGAACGGTCCGTCCAACCACAACCGCCTGTGCGTCAAGGGCCGCTACGGCTTCGACTACGCGGCGCACCCGCAGCGCCTGACCAGGCCGCTCATTCGCAGGCCGGGCTTCCCGAAGACCGCGCACTTCAAGACCGATCCGGCGAACTGGTCCGAAGTTTTCCGCGAGGCGAGCTGGGAGGAAGCCCTCGAACTTGCCGCCTCCGGCCTGAAAAAGATCCGCGAGCAGGATCGCTACGCGCTCGCCGGCTTCGGCTCGGCCAAGGGCTCGAACGAGGAGGCGTACCTCTTCCAGAAACTGGTGCGTACCGGCTTTGGCACCAACAACGTCGATCATTGCACGCGCCTGTGCCACGCCTCGTCGGTGGTGGCGCTGCTCGAGGGTATCGGTTCCGGCGCGGTGTCCAACCAGGTGAACGACGTCGAGAACGCCGAGGTGATCTTCCTCATTGGCGCCAACCCGACGTCGAACCACCCGGTGGCGGCGACCTGGATGAAGAACGCGGCGAAGCGCGGCGCGAAACTGATCTACGCCGACCCGCGGCGCGGCGATCTTTCGCGCCACGCCTGGCGCATGCTGCAGTTCAATCCCGACACCGATGTCGCACTGCTGAACGCGATGATCCACACGATCATCGACGAGAATCTTGTAAATGAATCTTTTGTAAAAGACCGCACGAGCGGCTTCGAAGCGCTGAAAGAAAACGCGAAGAACTTCTCGCCGGAGAAAATGGCGCCGATCTGCGGCATCCCGGCCGAAACCATCCGCGAATGCGCGCGCGCTTTCGCCACCTCCAAGGGCTCGATGATCCTGTGGGGAATGGGGATCTCGCAGCACGTCCACGGCACCGACAACGCGCGCTGCCTGATCGCGCTCTGCCTGATGACCGGCCAGGTCGGCAAGCCCGGCACGGGGCTGCATCCGCTGCGCGGCCAGAACAACGGGCAGGGCGCGTCCGACTCGGGCTTGATCCCGATGATGTACCCGGACTACCAGCGCGTCGCCACGCCGGAGGCGAAGGCGCGCTTCGAGAAGTTCTGGGGCGCCGAGCTCGACCCGAAGCCCGGCCTCACCGTGGTCGAGATCGTCAACGCGGCGTACGACGGCAAGATCCGCGGCATGTACATCATGGGCGAGAACCCCGCGATGTCG
>DASYPC010000434.1:0-3427 GCA_036007105.1 Burkholderiales bacterium
GCGCTGCTCGAAGATCCGCGGCTGCAGCAGCTCCTCGCCCCGCTGCTGGGCGAGCACTGGATCCTGTACGCGTTCACCTCGTCTTCGCTGCCGCCGGGGGAAACGAACTACGGCCATCGACTCCATGTGGACAGCCCGAGATTCATTCCCGGATATCCGACCAACATGGGCGTCATGTGGGCGCTCGACGATTTCCTCGCGCAGAACGGCGCGACCGAAGTTCTGCCCGGGTCGCACGCCAGCCCGCTCGAGCCCGCAGCGGAATTTTTCGAGCGCCACAAGGTCGTGCTGACCGCGGCCAAGGGGGCGATGATCGTGTTCAACGCCCGGCTCTTCCACCGCTCGGGTGTCAACCGGACGCAGGAATGGCGGCATGCGCTCACGATGAACGCATGCAGGTCGTTCATGAAGCAGCGGATGGATTGGGTGCGATTCGTGCCGCGCGAGATCGCGGCTGCGCTGAATGCCCAGGGCCGTCGCTTGCTCGGCTACGACACGCGCCTGCCGACGTCTCTCGAGGAGCTGTACCTGCCGGAAGACCAGCGTCTCTACAAGCCGGGACAGGGTTAGATCGACGATGTTGAGCATCCTGGTTCCGGTCTACAACAACGCGGACACGCTGCGAGAGCTGGCCGGCCGGATCGCGGCGTCGCTCTCCGGCATCGACTACGAGATCGTCTTCGTCAATGACGGCAGCGCCGACGGATCTGCCGAAATTCTGCAGAGCCTCGCGCTGGACAGTCCCCGGCACAAGGTCATTCTGCTGTCGAGGAACTTCGGCCAGCATCCCGCGATCAGCGCTGCACTGGAGCATGCGCGGGGCGACACGTTCGTGCTGATGGACGCCGATCTTCAGGACCGGCCGGAGGACATTCCGGCGCTGTTGGCGCCGCTCTCGAGCGGCAACGAGGTCGTGTATTCGACGATGCGCAGCACGGAACGGCGGTCGCAGCGCCTGACGTCCGCGCTTTTTCACTACGTCTTCTCGCGCATCGTGGGGGTGAAAGTGCCGCCCGACATCGGGACGTTCCGCGCATTCACTGCGCGGGTGCGCGACGCGCTGCTGCAGTTTCCCGAGCGCAGGGTGCTGTACGGCCCTCTGATGTTCTATATCGGCTTTCGCAGCACCTTCATCGAGGTGGAGCACGAGCCGCGCACGGCACGGGTCAGCTCGTATACGTTTGGCAAGCGGCTCGCGCTCGCGTTGAATGCGCTGCTCAGCTACACGGATTTGCCCCACAGAATGCTGGTCTACCTCGGCGTTCTGCTGGTCCTCGGCAGCGGCCTCTACGGGACGATCACGATCATCGGATATTTGTGGCTGGGATTGGCTCTGCCGCAGGGCCTCAACCTCATCGTGCTGCTGCTCGTCCTGGTGCTGGGGAGCCTGATGGCGAGCGTCGGCATTCTGGGTGCCTACCTTTTCCGGGTCTACGAAGAGGTGCTGCGCCGGCCCCGCTACCTCGTCGCCGGGCGCATCAACGTTTCGGCGCCCGAGACGCCCTGGCGCGGCTGAGACACCGATGAGTCGCGTAATCGAAGCCAACATCGAAGTACACACGGCCATGGCGGACTCGTACAACCGCAACGAGCCCCATTACCGGCCGGAAAACCGCGCCAAGGTGCGGGCCAAGCTCGTCGCGCTCAAGCAGCCGGGTTACCGGCGCATGCTGGACCTCGGATGCGGCACGGGGTTCATCATCGACCTCGCGAAGGATCTGTACGAGGAAATCCATGGAATCGACGTGACCCAGGCGATGCTCGATCGCGTCGAGCTGCGTGGCGGGAACATCACGCTCCACCGCGGCGCCGCGGAACGCCTGCCTTTTGCGGCAGACTCTTTCGACTTCGTCTCCGCGTACGCGTTTCTGCATCATCTCGAGGAGTACGGCCGCGTGCTGGCGGAGATTCAACGGGTGCTGCGCAGCGGCGGAACCTGCTATGTCGACCTCGAGCCGAACCGCGCGTTCTGGGGCGCGATTTCGGTCGTCGCGGCGAGCGGCTCGCAGAACGCCCTCGCTCCGATCGTCTCGCGCGAAATCGAGTCCGTACTGCATACGGATGCCCGCGTGGAGCGCGAGTTCGGCCTGCCCGCCGACACGTTCAATCGCGCCGAGCACACGAAGTCGATCCTCGGCGGCATCGAGGCGAGCGAGTTTTGCGCACAAGCCCGCGCGCTCGGTTTCCGCCGCTGCGATGTTCGCTACGAATGGTTTTTGGGCCAAGGCAGCGTCATGCACGACCAGTCGCTGCAAGCCGCCTCGACCGTCGAGGAGTATCTGCGCCGCGCGCTGCCGCTTTCGGCGCACCTGTTCAAGTACCTTGAGTTCGTCCTCGTCAAGTAGCGCGGCCCGCGCGTGAAGCTTCTCGTCTACGGCTCACGCGACTATGCGCACCTCGTGCGCGACCATCTGGAGCTTTGCTCGCACGAATTCTGCGGCTTCATCGACGACGGGCACACCGGCGCCGGAATCCTCGGGCCGTACAGCGAAGTGCTGCGCACGCACCCGCGCGCCGTGCACGGAATCGCGATCGGAATCGGATACAAGGACCTGCCCGCCCGGCGCTCGGCGCTCGAGCGCATCGAGGGCGACGGCTGGCAGCTTCCTCCGCTCGTCCATCCGCGGGCGTGGGTGCGCGACCTCTCCGCGATCGGCGCCGGCGCGGTGATCATGGCCGGGGCGTGCGTGGAGCTGAACGCGTCCGTCGGCGCGGCCTGCGTGCTCTGGAGCAACGTCGTGGTGAGCCACGATGCGCGCGTCGACGCAAACACCTTTCTCTCTCCCGGCGTCACCGTATGCGGGTTCGCCCGCGTCGGGCGCGACTGCTTTGTCGGGGCCGGCGCAGTCATCGTGGATCGCTGCAGCGTGCCCGACGGCAGCTTCGTGCGCGCAGGGGAAGTGCGGAGTTGAGCCGCCATGAGCCGTACCGTGGCGGTGCTGCAATCGAACTATCTGCCGTGGAAGGGGTACTTCGACATCATCCACGACGTCGACCTGTTCATCTTCTACGACGACGTCCAGTACACGAAGAACGACTGGAGGAACCGGAACAGGATCAAGGTGCCGGGCGGCACCGCGTGGATCACGGTGCCCGTCGGGCAGGCGCTCGACCGTCGCATCTGCGACGTGGAACTCGTCGATGCCCGTTGGCAGGAAAAGCACTGGAAAACCTGGCGGCAATACTATGGCCCGGCCCCCTGCTTCGATCGCTGCGAGGACTTTCTCCGGCAGGTCTACCTTGAGCGGCGCTGGCGCTCGCTCTCGGAGCTCAACCAGCATCTGATCGTCACCATTGCGCGGGATTTTCTCGGCGTTACGACGCAGTTCGCCGATTCCAGGGATTTCCGACTGACGGGACGGCGCCTCGACCGGTTGCTCGAGCTGCTGCGCGCGGCCGGCGCACCCCGCTCCGTGAGCGGCCCGGC
>DASYPC010000435.1:0-2789 GCA_036007105.1 Burkholderiales bacterium
TGCGCAGCACCGCCATGGGCGGCAAGTGTACTAGCGCGGGTTCTGCGGTGGCGGTGCGGTCGCGGGCTCGCTCGGACGCGTGCCGCCGGCGCCGGCATTGCGCTCCTGGCGCAGGCAGTCCTCGCGCAGCGTGCCCGAGAGCTCGTTGCAGCGGCTGATCGCGCGATCGGATTCAGCCTGCGGCCTAGCGCTCTCGAGCGCCGGCTCGCGCTCCTTCGTCGAGCCGCCCTTGATCGCGCCGTCCGCGGGCGCGGCTCCGTCGCGCGCGCCGGGCACCGTGGGACGCGTCTCGCCCATGCCCGGCGTCTGCGCGAACGCCGCGCCGGTGAGGAAAAGTGCAAGCAATGCAACGCGTAGCGCGCTCATCATGCAGTGCAACCGAGCAATATTTCTGCCGCGTCGGGCCGCACCTGACGCTTCCGGGCGACAGCCCGTAGCTGTTCGGTTCTAAATCGTCGCGGTAATTTGCGCTAGGCAACGCGGCGCAGCGTGGCTACGCTCAGTCTCGCTTTCACAAGGAGGGACAACATGAACGCAGCCATCGTCTCACGCACGCTCTCGTTGATCCCGGACCGCGTGCCGCGCATGCAAAGCGGCAGCACCTTCGATCCCAGCGCGAGCGCCGCGTGCGCGCATCCCGAGCGCATCGCACATCTCGCGCAGTTCCTGAGCTGGCTCGGGCCGCTGTATCCGATAACGAAAGATGATCTGCGCATCCTTGGACTGCTGACGCCGTATGGCAAGCCGGCCGTGCCGCTCGCCGAAGAAGATGGCGAGGAGGAGGTGGAGATCAGCCCCGCCGAAGACGATACGGTGATCGCAGGCGAGCAGGCGCCCCTCTACCAGCAGCTCGAAGCCACCCTGCCGTAGCCGGCACGCGGCTTGCAGCCTCCACGGTTGTCCCAAATCCAACCGTTGGAGGCTCTATGCTTAGCTGGGCGATTGGCTTCTTCATCTTCGCGATCATCGCGGCGATCTTCGGCTTCACCGGCCTTGCCGGTACCGCTGTGGGAATCGCAAAAGTCCTGTTCTTCCTCTTCCTGATCGCGTTTGTCGTGTCGCTCGTCATGGGCTACCGCGGACGCGGACCGAGAGTGCCCCCGCTGTAAAGCATCAAAATCGGGGCCGGACGCTGCAGGGCACCGGCCCCTTTTTCATTCGGGCTTGATGCCCGCCTCGCGCGCGAGTTTCTGCCATTTCGTCTGGTCGTCGCGGATGAAGCGCGCAAATCCCTCCGGAGTGTTTCCCGCCGCCGGCTCCGCGCCGAGCGCTTCCATCCGTTCGCGCACCTCGCGCTCGCCGAGCACGCGGTTCGCATCGCGGTTGAGCTGCGCCACCACCGGCTTGGGCGTTGCCGCGGGCGCGAGCAGGCCGAACCAGCCGACCGCTGCATAACCGGGCAGCCCCGATTCCGCCACGGTCGGTAATTCCGGCAGCGTGCTCGCGCGCTTCTCGCCGGTCGTGGCAAGCGCCTTGAGCTTGCCCGCTCTGACGTGCGAAAGCACCGTCTGCGCGGGCGCGAACATCAGATCGACCTGGCCGGCGAGGAGATCGGTGAGCGCCTGCCCGGTTCCCTTGTAGGGCACGTGCAGCAGCTCGACGCGCGCCATCGATTTGAAAAGCTCCGCGGAAAGGTGCGAGGCGGCGCCGGTGCCGGAGGAGCCGTAGCTCAGCTTTCCGGGGTTGGCCTTCGCCACCGCGATCAGCTCGCGAATATTGGCCGCTTGCACCTTCGGGTTGGTGGTCACCACATAGGGTGAGGCCGAAACCAGCGTCACCGGCGCGAACTGGTCTACGTTCTTCTCGGTGAGCGAAGCGGTCGAGCTCATGAGCAGCGTGTGGCCGTCGGCGGGCGAATGCGCGACGAAGTCGGCGCCGATGTGGCCGCTCGCGCCCGGCTTATTCTCGACGATCGCCTGCTGCTTCCACAGCTCGGTGAGCTTCGGCGCCACCAGCCGCGCGAGCGCGTCCGCGCCGCCGCCGGGCGGAAAGGGCACGACGATGCGCACCGGCTTCGTCGGGAAGCCCTGGCCGCACGCGGCGCCGGAAACGGCGAGGGCGAGGAGAAGGGTGGCGAGCTTCATTCGAGGCCTGCTATTTGCTGTCATTAGGTAGGAGGACCCCCACATGCTGCAGAAATCCCCGATGTACGCGTACATACCGGTGAAGGACGTCGCCCGTGCGCGGCAATTCTATGAGCAAAAACTCGGCTTCAAGCCCAAGCAGGAGACCGCGGGCGGCGTGGTGTACGAGTTCGGCGAGCACACCGCGTGCTTTTTGTATCCGACGCCGAACGCCGGCACCTCGAAAGCGAGCCAGGCGTTCTGGCAAGTGGAGGACGTCGAGCGCGAGGTGGCCGAGCTGAAGGGCAAGGGAGTGAAGTTCGAGGAATACGACATGCCGGGCATGAAGATGAAGAACGGCATCGCCACCGCGGGCGGCGCGAAATCGGCGTGGTTCAAGGATCCCGACGGCAACACCATGGCCATCGTGCAGAGCCTGGAAAAATAATTCGGGGTCAGGGCCGTAATTATTTCGGGACGCATCGCAGGGCCGAATAATTACGGACGTTGTCCGGAACTAGACGATGTAGGTGCGCAGCGTGGCGATGCCCTCGATCGAGCACTCGACGACGTCGCCAGGTTTCAAAAACAGCTCGGCTGCGTTCGGCTTGCCCACGGCGACGCCGCCGGGGGCGCCGGTCGAGAACATGTCGCCCGGCTCGATCGGGATGTAGCGCGAGAAGTGCTCGAGGATCACCGGCAGCTTCCAGATCTGGTCGCGCGTGT
>DASYPC010000436.1:0-4276 GCA_036007105.1 Burkholderiales bacterium
AGCTGCTCGAGCATCGGCTTCCAGTGCGCGCGCGGCTCGAGCGGCGCCGCGAACATCTCATCGTGGCGTCCTTCGGCCTGCGGATAGTCGGCGAGGAGTTCCCTCGGCATGGCGCGCGGCAGGGTAGCACCGGCACCGCGAAGGTGCAAAAAGCGCGGCGGCTCTAGCGCGCGGCGTCGCCCATCTGATATTCGTGGCTCAGACGGTCGTGCCGTTCGGGCGCTTCGAGCCGCCAGATCGAGTTGAACGTCGCGAACACCCTGCCGCTCGGGTCGCGCAGGGATCTAGTTCGCGTCGTCCTTGAAACCGATGCTCCAGTGCGCGCCGTCGCAGAAAGGCTTGTTCTTCGAGCCGCCGCAGCGGCACAGCGCGTAGCACTCGCCGGCGGAGGCCTCGCCTGCTGCCTGCCCGGCGAGCGGGACGTTGCCGACCACCGCGTACGGTCCATCCTTCGTCACGGTGATCCCCGGCGCGCGTTCCGCCGGCTGGGCTTCGATCCCGTCGATCGCGTAGCTCAGCGCGCCGGACGGGCACTTGCGCACCGTGTCGATGATCGCTTCGATTGCCGCGCCATCGGGGTCGATCCAGGGCTCGGCTCCGTACTTGAATACGGCGGCAAGGTTGTCGCTGCAGCGCGCAGAATGCGCGCAGATCGCGCGGTTGTCGTAGATCGTGATTTTCTTGCCGCGATAGGCGTCGCGCTTGGCAACCGCTTGCGCCTCCTTGGTGCCCGAGAAGCCGTTCTTCTTGTGCGTGCCGTCGCAGAACGGCTTGGTCGCCGATCCGCCGCAGCGGCACAGCGCCATCACGGGCTTGCACTCGATCGGCTCGCCCCTGGAATTCTCGAACGTGTCCACGTCCTTGACCAGGTACGGCCCGTCGGTCCTGCACTCGATGCTCGGTGGCTGGCTCATGCCCGAAGGGTACAGCAATCGTTACGCGTGATCGTGCCTGGTACAACGACGTCGGCATACATGCCGAAGACGAGATCTGCATCGCGGATGATGGAGGCGAGCACCCTGGGGTCGGACGGCAGTTCGGACTGCGCCAGCGTGGTCATCCGGCAGCGCTGGGTCGGCTCGCTTACGAGCAGCCGCACCGTGTCGCCGATGCACAGCGTCTTTCCCAGCCAGTCGCGCTCGACCTGCGTATTGCCCGGAGCGTCGATCACGAGGTTCGGGCGGAACCGGCGCTCATCCAGGCGCGCATCGGGGAGTGTCGCCCTGAGCCACGCGAGCGCGGCCGTGGTGAGGAGGTGCACCGGGCCGCAGTCGAGGTGCGGGATTTCGTCTTCGCGTGCAAGCGTCACGGGCGTGCGCAGCACGTCGGAAAGCGTGGCGTGAATCTGCGGGTCGCTGCCGAGCATGCGCCTGCCGTCCGGGAACGTGATCTCGGCGACGCCGCCGCGGTACGCGGCGCGAAAATCGAGCAGCCCGTCGATCTGGCGAAAGCGGCGCGTCGTCTTGCCGCTGCCCAGCCTGCGTTGCGCGTCGTAGACCGCATACACGCGATCGCCGGCGACGCCGCGCGCATCAAACTCGAGGTGCTCGCATTCCTCGCCGCGCATGGACTTGACCGGGTAGCACCACAGTTTCGCTACCGCACCCGCGCGCCGCGTCATTTCGCCTGCCTGGTCAGCGCGGCCGCGATTGCGGGAAGGTCGGCAGGCCGTCGCCGAATCGCACCCATTCGACGCCGTCGCTGAGCCACGAATGATGCGTCGGCGGAAACGACTGCGGAGCGTCGAGACTGCACGTCGTGACGTCGAGGCTCGCCGGAGAATCCCGGTGGGCGTAGGTCAGAGGGGTCCCGCAGGACCCGCAGAAGGTGCGACGGACTGGCGGCGAGGAGCTGAATTCGACCGGCTGCCCCTTGCTGAACTGGAAATCCGTCGTCGCGAAGGTCAACCAGGCGACGACCGGCGATCCCGCCGCCCGCCGGCAGCTCTGACAGTGACAGATCATCGTGTTCGTCGGCTTGCCGCGGACGCGATAGCGGATCGCACCGCACAGACAGCCGCCGTCCAGGGTCGACATGGCTACCTCGGCGTTACGAGCGCGGGCTGCAGGAGGTCGCAAGCTCCACCGGGAAAACGGTCCCGCCTGCGTAGGTGAAATAGATCTTGCGCTGGCTGTGCGCGATCAGCACGCGATGCGCGCGCAGGAAATCGGCCCCGAGCAGCATCGCCGGCAGGCCTTCCATTTTCTTCGCTGTCCCGCCGCCTGCCTCGGTGTTGGTCATGTCCTTCCACAGTTCGGCGAAGCGCAGCTTCGGGCTGCGGATCCGCTCGTGGCCGATCGCGAAGGTCTCGAACTGCCCGATCCAGGATTCGATCGGGTTCCTGCCGAGGCCGGAGCTGCATCCCCCGGGAACGACGCCCGGCGACTGCGCAGTGACGCCGAGCCGGGATGCGAAGTCGGACTCGATCACCGAGGTGCTCGCGCCCGAGTCGAGCTGCGCGCGCGCCGGCTGGCCGTTGACCTGGATGGTCAGCTCGAGCTGCCCACCCGGCTCGATCGCTACCTGTCCGGCCGGTTCCCTCGTCCAGTACGACAGGGCGATGCTGTCGCAATCCTCGGCCTTGAAGAAACGCACTGCGCCGCCCGGGAGATCGAACTCGACGTCCATGCCCTGGAAGAAATCGTAGCCGAGGACCACCGCGATGTTGCTGCCGAGCGCGGCGTCGCCGGAAACCAGCACGCGCCAATCCTTCCGCACGGCGTGGCTGAGCTTGAATTCGTCGATCTGGACGGCGAGCGCAGAGGCACCGGCGCCGAGCATGCGAAGGCCAGTAACATCCACCGGGGTCAGCCCCAGCTTCTGCACGGCCGAGCGGTGGATCATGCTGGGTCCGGCACCGGTGTCGAGCAGGATGCCGACCTTGCTGCCGTTCACCGTGCCTTCGGTCACGGGCTTGCCGTTCTGCGTCCAGACCGGAACTTCGGCGATGCGCGAGTACTTGCATTTGTGCGTAGGCGCGGCCGCGTTTGCGGCGATGCTCACCGCGATAAGAGCCAGCGCCAGACTCAGCCTTCGCATGTCACGTCCCCAATCGTCGAAGAAATGCGTCGCCCTCTTCGGCATGGGTGAACTCTAGCACTTGCACGTGAGCAAATTCCGCTTGCGTCAGGGCGCAAGCTCGTAGAGAACGTCCGGCAGGCGCTCCTCGTTCCCGCGACCATCGGTGAACCGTATCGCATTAAAGCCGTGCCGTTCGTAGAAGCGGCGGGCACGCACGTTTCGCTGGAAGCACCAGAGCCGTACCGGAAGGGGGAGGATCGAGAGCGCATGCGAAAGCAGCAGAGTGCCGACGCCTTGGTCGACATGCGCTGGAGAGACGTAGAGCTGGGTCACCCAGCCCGCGCCCGCATCGCGTGCCGTAGCGAGGACGCCGGTCGGCGAGCCTGCGGCCACGGCCATCGTGACGCCGCCCGTCGGCACGAGCACCGATCTCACCCACCCCCGAACGTCCTCATCCGTACGCAGGCACGCGTACGGCAGGAACGCCTTGCGTGACGAGAGGAGCACCTCGGCGACAGCGCTGGCATCGTCAGCCGTCGCCGGCCGAAGGAGGACTTCCCTGAGCATGACGCGATTCTACGAGGCGAGAATCGCCCAGCGCTCGTGGTCCCGCCAGCGCCCGCCGATCTTCAGGTAGCGCGGCGAATAGCCCTCCTTCGAGAATCCGCACGACCGGGCGAGCCCGATCGACGCAGCGTTGCCAGGCTGGATGTTCGCTTCCAGCCGATGCAACTTCATCGACTTGAACGCGTGGCGCACGACCGCGCTTAATCCTTCGCGCATCAGTCCGCGCTGCTCGAACCCCGCGAATGCGTAGTAACCGAGATAGCCGCTGCGAAAGAGACCGAGCACGATGTTCGAGAGGTTGATCACGCCGACCAGCGCATCGGTCCGGCGCTCGCGGACGAGGAAGCCCCGGTTTGCTGGGTCCTGCATGCGCTTGACGTATGCACGAAACTGCTTTGACGCGGACGGCGCATGGGCCCAAGGGCGATGGAGCGCGCGGCTCGCCCGCACGGCAGCGAGAAATTCACGCTGATCGCCCAGCGCAACCCGGCGGAGATAGATGCGCGCGCCCACTTTTAGAAAGTGAAACGGATGAGCGGCGCCTAGCGGCGCAGATCGAGCGTGAAAGGGAAGTTCGGGTTGCGGGCCTCGGAGCGCACGTCGATCCGGCCCGGGGTATGGCCCATCCGGACGAAACGCGCGAGGCGCCGGCCTTCGGCTTCGTACGCGTTGACAGGGAACGTCTCGT
>DASYPC010000437.1:0-2713 GCA_036007105.1 Burkholderiales bacterium
GGCGGTGAACCGGCCGCAGGTGCTGATTGCCGACGAGCCGACGTCGAACCTCGATGACGCGAACTGCGAGCGCGCGCTCGATCTGCTCGAAGCGCAGGCGCGCGAATGCGGTGCGACCTTGCTGATCGCCACGCACGATCAGCGTGCGCGACCGCGCTTCCAACGGCGCCTGGAGCTGCCGCAATGACGCTCGCCGGCCTCTCCCTCGCGTACCTGCGTGCGCGGCCGCTCGCCACGGCGTTGAACCTGCTGCTGCTCGCACTCGGCGTGGCGACGATCACCGTGCTGATTCTCGTGACCGAGCAGCTCGAAAACCGCATGGGACGGGACGCTCGCGGGATCGACCTGGTGGCGGGGGCAAAAGGCAGCGCGATGCAGCTCGTCCTCTCGGCGGTCTTCCACCTCGATGCGCCGACCGGAAACATCCCGCTCGCAGAAGCGAACGCCCTGGCCAAGCAGCGCTTCGTGAAGAAAGCGATTCCGCTTGCGCTCGGCGACAGCTACAAGAGCTTTCGCATCGTCGGCTCGAACCATGAATACCCGGCGCACTACGGTGCGCGCGTCGCCGACGGTCGGTTGTGGAACGCGCCGATGGAAGCGACGCTCGGCGCCGAGGTCGCGGCGCGCGCGAAGCTCGCGGTCGGCGCGAAGTTCGCCGGAGCGCACGGACTGGGCGAAGGTGGCGACGAGCACGAGAACGAGCCGTACCAGGTGGTCGGCGTGCTCGCGCCCACCGGGACAGTGATCGACCGGCTCGTTCTGACGAGCGTCGAATCGGTGTGGCAGGTGCATGAGCACGGGGCGAGCGCCGGCGCGCCGAAAGAGCTCACCGCGCTACTCATCCAGTACGCTTCGCCGCTTGCCGCTGCGACGCTGCCGCGCATGGTGAATGCAAGCTCCTCGCTGCAGGCCGCGTCGCCCGCCTACGAGAGCGCGCGGCTGTTTCGCATGATCGGCGTGGGTGTCGACGTGCTGCGCGCATTCGGCGTCGTTCTGATGCTTGCGGCGGGGCTCTCGGTGTTCATCGCGCTGCTCAACGCGCTCGAGGAGCGGCGCTACGACCTCGCGGTCATGCGCATGCTCGGAGCGACACCCGGGCGACTCATGGGACTGATGCTCCTCGAAGGCTCCTTCCTCGCGGTTGCGGGCGGGATCGCGGGGCTGGGACTGGGCCACCTGATGACCGAGGCGCTCGGTGCGGCGCTCAGGCAGGCGCAGCAAGCCGCAGTCACCGGCTGGGCGTGGAGCGACCAGGAGTGGTGGCTGCTCGCCGCGTCGCTCGGGGTCGGAATCTTCGCTGCGCTCATTCCGGCCTGGCGAGCCTACCGCAGCGACGTGGCCCCGGTACTGGCCGAGGGGTAGAATTCCCGCAGCCAATGAAACGGTTACTCGCTCTCCTGATCGGCCTGTCGCTCGCGGCGCTCGCATCGGCGCAAGCCCCGAAGCCCGGCGAACCGGCGCCGCAGCCCGGTGTCACGCCGGACGCGTTCAAGCCGTTGCCGGAGCGCCAGGACGTCGTGTCCTGGAAGCTCCTTGGACAAGTCGAGCTGGTGAAGGTAAAGGATCGGTTCGTACCGCAATTTGCGGCGGGCGTTGCCGCTCTCGACAAGAAGGAAGTGAAGGTGCAGGGCTTCATGATGCCGCTCGAAATGGGCGACAAGCAGACCCACTTCATTCTCTCGGCGATGCCGCAGAGCTGCGCGTTCTGCCTGCCCGGCGGCCCGGAGCAGCTGGTGGAAATCAAGTCCAAGACCCCGGTCAAGTACACCTTCGATCCGGTCGTGCTGACCGGCAGGCTTGCAGTCCTCAAGGACGATCCGACCGGCGTCTTCTACCGCCTAACGGACGCGGTTCCGGCGAAATAGACGCACATGCTCCGGCACGCGACACGCCTGCTGATCGCAATCGCGCTGCTGGTTGCGCAGCAGACCGCCGTCGCGCATCAGATCTGGCACCTCGGCAAGCAGGATTCGAAGCCGGCCCAGAGCCAGTTGTGCGAGCAGCACCACGCACTCGCCACGGTGGCCGGTGCGCTCGATTGCGCAACGTCCGATGTGTTGCTTCACACACCGGATGCCATTCTTCATCCGATCGTAGAGCTGCCGGAAGCGATCTTGCCGCTGCCGGCTCCGGTTTCAAGAGGCCCCCCGTCGCTTCTCTGAAGTGATTCGCACGCGCGCCTCAATGCACGAGGCGCGTATCGCAATCGTTTTGGAGGAGTCATTCCATGATTCGCAGCATGTGGTGTGCCGCGGCATTGGCCGCGGCAAGCGCGTCGCTTCCGGCGCACGCGCAGGACGCGGAGTTGAGCAAGATCCGCGAAGAGATCAGGCAGCTCAGGGAAGCCTACGAAAGTCGTATCCAGAAGCTCGAGCAGCGGCTGCAGGAAACCGAGGCGAAGGCCGGCAAGGCGGAGGCCGCAGCAGGCAAGGCCGAAGAGACGGCCACCCAGGCCGCTGTGCAGGCTTCGAGCCGTCCACAAACCGAGAGCGCGCTGAATCCCGGCATTTCGGCGATCCTCAACGGGGTCTATTCGAACCTGAAGCGGGATCCGAATACGTACCGGATCAACGGATTCGTGCCGACGATGGGTGAAGTGAGCCCCGGCGTGCGCGGCCTGAGCCTGGGCGAGTCGGAACTCGGCTTCATGGCGAACATCGATCACAATTTCCGCGGCACGCTGATCGCCTCGATTTCGCCGGACAACAACAGC
>DASYPC010000438.1:0-2671 GCA_036007105.1 Burkholderiales bacterium
CTGATGAAGCTGGTTGCCGCCTGGTAGGTGCGAATTCATTCGCACGCGGCGTTTACACGCGGCGGCGCGGCCGAATGAATTCGGCCCCACGAAGAGCGCCGGGGGCTGTAGCCTGGGTTGAGCCCGCAGGGCGAAACCCCGGGGCGGCGCTTCGAATCCGCGTGATCCCGGGAGTCGTGTTGCTCATCCCGGGCTACTTCTTCGCGAAGTCCCCGGCGTACACGTCGACGAACGCGTCGGGCTTCACGTATTTGCGCAACGCGGCGTTGACCGCGTCGGCCGTGACGCCGGCGATCTCGGCATCGACTTTGGCCGAATACGCGAACGTCCGTCCGAGATACGCCTGTGTCACAAGCACGGCGGCGAGACGCGCATCCTGCGTTCGGGCGAGCGCGCGCTCCTGCAGGAGCGCCCTTTTCGCGTCCGCGACCTCCGCTTCGGTGAAGCCGTCGCGCACTGCGCGAGCGAGCTCCTCGTTCAGCGCGGTGCGCAGGCGCACCAGGTTTTCCGGCGCAAAAATCGCCTCGACGGTCAACGCGGTGTTCGGCTCGAAACTGGAGGGCTGCAGCGCCGAATACACGCCGTAGCTTAAGCCCTCCTTCTGCCGGATGCGCTCCCACAGCCGCGAGTTAGGCGAGCCGCCGAGAATGAAATTCGCGACCTCGAGCGCCGGATAATCCGGGCCCGTGTCGCTCACGGGCAGCGCGAGCTCGCCCGCAAGCACTGCGTTCGCCTTGTCCGGTGTCTGTTCCCGGATTTCCTTCGCGCGCTTGGCGACGAGCGGTTTCGCCACGCGCGCGTACGGCGCGCGGCTCTGCCATGAGCCGAAGAGATCCTCGAGCAGCGGCTTCGCCGCCGCGGCATCGAAATCGCCCACAATAGCCAGCTCTGCATGCGCGCCACCCGCAAAGCGGACATAGAATTCCTTTACGCTGTCGAGCTTCGCGGAACCAATCCGCTTGACCTCTTCGTCGATCGTCGGGACGTAGCGCACGTCGTCGCTTTTGTAGGGATTGTCATAGCGGCCGAGCGTCCGCTCGGCGATGTCCGCCGGGTCGCTGCGCTGGCCCTCGACGGCGGTCGTGCGCTCGCGCTTGAGCTTGTCGAACTCGCGCGCGGGAAACGACGGCTCGCGCAGGATCTCTGCGACAAGCCTGAGCGTGTCGGGCAAATTCCCGCGCACGGTCTGGCCGCGCACCGATGTGCCGGTGCCGTCGCCGTTGATCGACAGCCGCGCGCGCGAGGCGTCGAGCGCGTCCTCGATCTCCTGCCGGCTGTGCTTCGCCGTCCCGCGCGTGAGCATGGCTGCGGCGAGTGTGCCATCGGTTTCCCGGCCGAGGAGGGAGACCTCGTCGCCGTGATGGAGCTTGAGCGCAAATTGCACCGTCCCGCCGCGCGTATTCTTCGGCAGGAGCGCGACTTTCATGCCGTTCGCAAGCGTGAAGCGCTGCGTGCGAAGATCGAGGTTCGCCGGCGTCGGGTCGAAACTCTCCCCGGCGGCGATGGCAGCGTCGCCCTTGTAATCCTTCACGATCGCGGCGATGTCGACCCTCGCCTGCATCGGCGATCGATCGGGCTGCGCATCGGGAATGAACTCGCCGACCGTGCGGTTCGCCGGTTTGAGATACGCGACCGCGACGCGCTGCACGTCGGCCGCGGTCACGTTGCGCCAGCGGTCGCGCTCGAGGAAGAAAAGCCGCCAGTCTCCGCTCGCGATCGATTCCGAGATCGAAGTCGCGAACGCCTGCGGGCTATTGATGATGCGCTCGAATTCGTTCAGCGCTCGCGCGCGAACGCGATCGACTTCGGCGGCCGTGATGGGCTCAGCCTTGACGCCCTCGAGCGCGGCGAGCATCGCGTCGCGGGCGCCGGAAAGCGAACCGCCGGCGGGAACCTGCGCGAAGAACATCGCCACTCCGGGATCGTGCATTCCCCAGTTTTCGCCCTCGACCGTGCTGGATAGATTGGCGTCGACCAGTGCGCGGTAAAGCCGGCCCGAAGGCGCACGGGTCATGATTTCGGTGAGCGCATCCATCGCCACATAGTCGGGGCTCGCCTGCGGCATGGTGTGATAGAGCGCGCCGACGAGCTGCGTGTCGCCCACGCGGCGCAGGACAACCTGACGCTCGCCGTCCTGCACCGGCTCATCGGTGTAGAGCGGAGGGAGCGTGCGCGCCGGCCGTGGAATCGGCCCGAAATGCCTGCCGATCAACCGCAGTGCTTCGTCCGGATCGAACGCGCCGGCGACGATCAGCACGGCGTTGTCCGGCTGATAGTACGTGCGATAGAACGCCTGCAGGCGCGCGATGTTGACGCGCTCGACATCGGTGCGGGCGCCGATTGGCTCCTTGCCGTAGTTGTGCCAGTTGAACGCCGCCGAGAGCATGCGCTGGACGAGGATGCTGTGCGGATTGTTCTCGCCGCTTTCCATTTCATTGCGCACGACGGTCATCTCGCTGTCGAGATCCTTGCGCGCGATGAAGGAATTGACCATGCGGTCGGCTTCCATCGCCAGCGCCCAGTCGAGATTCCCGGCCGATGCGGGAAAGGTCTCGTGATAATTGGTGCGGTCGAACCAGGTCGAACCGTTGAAGTCCATACCGCGGCGCCCCAGCTCGGTCATGATGTTGCCGCGCGCGGGCGTGCCCTTGAACATCAGGTGCTCGAGCAG
>DASYPC010000439.1:0-1563 GCA_036007105.1 Burkholderiales bacterium
CGATCGTCGAGGGCTCAGGGTCCGCCCAATATTTTCCAATCACGATCGGGCTGGGCGGCGGGAAACGCGATCCGCAGCGTCTTGCGCCGTCCGGTCTCACCGCGGACGAGCGCGACATTCTTCAGCGGGACGCCGAACGCGTCGGCAAGGAAGCGTCGCAGCTCCGCATTCGCCTTGCCTTCGACTGCCGGCGCGGCAAGGCGGATCTTGAGCGCAGCGCCGTGTACGCCCGCGACGTCGGTTTTTTTCGCGCCCGGCTGGGCGTGAATCGCAAGCGTGACCGAACCGTCGGCGCCGACGCGTCGCCAAGGCAGCGGATGCGCAGAATCAGCGGAAGAGCTGGACAACCATCTGCTCCAGCCAGGCCACGGGCAGCATCAGCACGAGCTGCGCGAGCACGATCACGATGAGCGGCGAGAGGTCGAGCGTGCCGCCGAGCGGGGGCACGACGCGCCGCACCGGCGTGAGCACGCGAAATGTGAGCGCGTTGAGCACACCGGCCAGAGGCCCGTCCGGAGCAACCCACGATAGCAGCGCCTGCAGGAAGACCGCGATGATGATGATCCAGAGCGTCGCCTTGACGAGCTCGACCACGGCGAGCACGGCGACGAGCCCGGCGAGTGCGCCTGACAACGCGCCGCCAGCCATCATCATGAGCGCGGCCAGCCACAGGACCTGCAGGACCCAAGCGAGCAGGAGCGACGCCCAGTCGTAACCGCGATAGCCGGGCACGACGCGGCGCACCGGCTTGACCGCCCAGTCGGTCAGTGCGCTTACCGCCTGGCCGAGAGGATTCCTGAACGGCGCACGCAGCCATTGCATCAGGAACCGCAGCAGCACCGCATAGACGAGCAGCCCGAATACGATGTTGATCAGAAACCGGAGCGCATCGTAGAGCATCAGGTTTCGTCGCCCAGGATTTCACCAAGCTCCCTCGCGCGCTCCGCGGCCGCCTTGACCGCGGCGACGACCACCGCCTTGACTGCGGCCTGGTCGAGCGTATCGATGGCGCGCTCGGTGGTACCGCCCTTCGAGGTGACTTGCGCGCGCAACAGCGCCGGCTCGGAATCGCTCTGTTCGGCCAGACGGATCGAGCCGGAAAAAGTCGCGAGGCTCAGCCGCCGCGCTTCCGCCGGCGTGAAACCCAGCTCGCGCGCCGCCTGCTCGAGCGCTTCGAGAAAGTAGAAGACGTACGCCGGGCCGCTGCCGGAAACCGCGGTCACCGCATCGAGCTCGTCCTCGCGCTCGCACCACAGCGTGCTCCCGACCGCTTCGAGCACCGAGGCTGCGCGCAAGCGTCCCTCGCTGTCGACACCGGAGAGCGCATACAACCCGGCAATCCCCGCACCGATCAGCGCAGCGGTGTTCGGCATCGCGCGCACGAGCCGTCGATAACCCAGGAGCCAGCGCGAGAGATCGGACAGCCGGATGCCGGCGGCGATGGTCAGCACGACCTGGCGCTTGAGCAGCGTGGCAAGCTCGCGGGCGACGATGCGCACGTTCTGCGGCTTGACCGCGATGACGATGACGTCGGCGTTGCCGACTGCGGCGGGCTCGATCGCC
>DASYPC010000440.1:0-12730 GCA_036007105.1 Burkholderiales bacterium
AATACAGGCCGAAGACAAGATTTCCGACGTATTCAATACGATCAAGGCCGGGGGTGCGCTCGATGCAGGCACCGTCAAGACTGCGGTCACGCGGATGTCGGAGAGCATCATGCGCAATCCAGATGCGCTGATGCTGTTCTCCGCGCTCAAGCAGCGCGGCGGCTATTTCCTGGATCGCGCGATGAATTGCTCGATCTACCTGATCACGTTCACCCGGTTTCTCGGCATGGAGCAGGCCGACATCGAGCGGGCCGGCATGGTCGGGATGAGCCAGGACGTCGGCATGCTCAAGCTGCCGGATGCCGTGCTGCAGAAGCCCGGGCCGCTCGCGCCCGATGAAATCACGCTGGTGCGTACGCACGTGGAGCTGGGAGCGGAGAAGATCCAGGAATCCGGGATGTCGCCGGATGTCGCGGAGATCGCCGCGCAGCACCATGAGCGCGAGGACGGCAGCGGTTACCTGCACGGCATCAAGGGCTCGGAGATGAAAGTGATCGGCGCGTGCGCCGGCATCGTCGACACGTTCGGCGCGATGACTACGAAGAGGCCGTATGCCGACGCGATCTCGCCGTCCAACGTGCTCGGCATCATGCACAAGTGGAAGGACAAGATTTTCAACGGCTGGCTGATCGAGGAGTTCATCCGCTGCATCGGGGTGTTTCCGGTGGGCAGCGTCGTTGAGCTGAACAGCGGCGAGGTGGGCGTGGTCATCTCGCAGAACACGGTGCGCCGGCTGCAGCCGCGCGTGCTCGTCGTCCGCGACAGCAACGGCAACCCGGTGCACCCGCACAAGCTGCTCGATCTGTCGAAGGCGCCGAAGGCGACGCCTGACGAGCCCTATCGCATCCGCCGCACGCTCGAGTACGGCCGCTCCGGCGTCAGCGCGCAGGACCTCTTTCTGTAGAAGAGGCTGCCTACGGCAGCGCGTTCCAGATCGCGCGCAGCTGGCCGGGAAGATCCTTCGGCGCGAACGGCTTGGAGATCGTGCCGGCGGCGCCGAGCGCACTGAGCTCGGCGAGCTCGCGCTGCGAAGCCTTCGCGGTAATGAAGACGACCGGCAGCGCGCGCGTTTCGGGTACTTCGCGCATCTTGCGCAGCAGCGCAGGACCGTCGATCCCCGGCATCATCCAGTCGAGCATGACGAGGTCTGGCCGGAACGCGATCATCGAATCGATCGCGACCGCCGGGTCGGCGACCAGATCGACCGTCATCCCGCCGATTCTCTCCAGCGACAGGCGCACGATGCGGCGGATGTCGTCATCGTCCTCGACACAGCAGATGCGGCGCAGCGGTTGCGTGGGCATCAGGATCTCAATCCGGTGCGGCCGCGGCCGGCAGCTTGAAATGGAACGATGTGCCGCCGCCTTCGCGATCCGCGTACCAGATCTCGCCGCCCATCAGCTCGATCAGGCGCTTGCAGATCGCGAGGCCGAGGCCGGTGCCTCCCTTCTTGCGCGTCAGCGCCGAATCGGCCTGGGCGAAGCGTCCGAAGATGCGGCTGCGGAATTCCTGCGGGATGCCGGGGCCGCGGTCCTCGACCGAGACCTGGACGCGCGCATTCGTGCACGAGGCGCTCAGCTCGACGTGCCCGCCCTCGGGTGAGAATTTCGCCGCGTTCGAGATCAGGTTCGTCATCACCTGCAGCAGTCGCCTGCGGTCGGCGTGCACCACCACCTTCGGCGGCTCGGCTTGCAGCCTGAGTCGAACCCCGAAGCGCTCGGCGTACGCCCGGTTCAGGACCACCGATTCCTGCAGCAGCTCGTCGAGCGCGACGTCCTCGGCGTGCAGCGAGAGCCGGCCCGAGTCGATGCGCTCCAGATCGAGGATGTCGTTGATCAGGTCGAGCAGCCGTTGCGCGTTGCGCTCCGCGACCAGTGCGAGCTCGGCGGCATCCTGGTCGAGCTCGCCGAACATCCCGGTGTTGATGAGCTGCAGCGAGCCGATGATCGAGGTGAGCGGCGTGCGCAGCTCGTGCGAAAGCGTGGAGGTGAATTCTTTCTTGATCCGCTCTGCTTCGAGCTGCTGGGTGATGTCCCGGCACTGCGCGATCACCGAAACGATGTCCTGCGCTTCGTTCACCAGCGGCGTGAGCGAGAACTCGCAGACGATCTCGAGGCCGTCGCGGCGCAGGCAGCGGGTCCGGATACCGGCTTCGGGGTTCCTCTGGGCGGCGAAATCGGCCCACCACGCGAGGTCGAGCGCAGTCTCGTCCTGCGGGATCAGCGTTCGCACCAGGTTGCGTCCGACGAGCTCCGACGCGGCGTGGCCGAAGACGGTCTCCGCGGCCGGGTTCATGTCGAGGATCGTGCCGTTCGAGTCCATTTCGAAGACCGCGATCGGAGCGCGCTCGGAATAGAGAGCGAGCTTTCGGCCCGAAGCCTGGATCTCGCGCTGCGCGTCGACCAGCTCCTGGATCTGGTCTTCGATGCGCAGGTTGAGCGCATGATGCTCTTCGGTCAGCCTGCGATAGGACTGGCGCAGCCGGTAGCCCGAGACGAGCACGTGATGCAGCCGGTAGGCGACGCCGACGCTGACGAGGTAGAACAGCGGCAACACCAGCGCGATTTCCGTGAACAGCCGGCTGCCGGAGGTCGCCAGCACATAGGTGAACGGCCCGACGATGCTCGCCGCATACATGGCGAACAGGGGCCACGAGGCAGCAAACAGCACGATTCCGGCGGAGGTTGCGCCGACGAGCAGGATCGTCAGGAACACGCGCTCTTCGCTGGAATTGAGAGGAAACAGGACGGCCGCCGCAAGACCCCAGCAGGCCCCGATCGCGAGCGCGCAGACCGCAAGCCAGCTCAGCCAGCGCTTGGCGTGCGTGCGCTCGCCTGCGCGCCGGTATGCGAAATACAGCCCCGCGCTCGCGACCGTTACGACCAGGACGAGTCCCCACCAGAGGATGACCCGCTGCCGCAGCTGCACCTCCCAAAGCTCGTAGGTGGCGAGAGCGCCGATGACGAACGTCATCGCGATCCCGATCGGAAGCTGGCCGTAGAGGTGCGAGACTCGCTCGGCCAGCACCGCGCTCGCATCGACCGCGGTGGGCGCGGCCTGCTCGGATTCCGCGGAGTGGTTCATCGCTGGCAGGAAGGGTTCCTGCCGGGATTATAGCGAGGGGCGCCGGGCGATGCGCCCGCGGCTCAGAGCGATTTGGGGCTGCGGATCACTCCGACGCCGATCCCTTCGATCGCCAGCGCATCACGCCGCAGATCGACTTCGATCGGCTCGAAGTCCGGATTCTCGGGAAGGAGCTGTACGGTGTTGCCACGGCGCCGGTAGCGCTTGACCGTCACTTCGTCCGCGAGGCGCGCCACGACGATCTGCCCCGAGCGCGCTTCATGCGTGCGGTGCACCGCGAGCAAGTCGCCTTCGAGAATCCCGGCGTCCCGCATCGACATGCCGCGTACGCGCAGCAGGTAGTCGGCGCGCGGCGTAAAAAGGTTCGGATCGAGCTGGTAGCGGCCCTGCAGATGCGCCTCGGCCAGCATCGGGCTGCCTGCGGCGACGCGGCCGATGACCGGCAGCTCCATCAGCCGGCCATGGCGCGCACTCGGGCGCGAATCGAGCACGCGAATCCCGCGCGACGCCCCCGCCATGATCTCGATCACGCCCTTCTTTTCCAGCGCGCGCAGGTGCTGCTCGGCGGCATTCACCGAGCGAAAACCCATAGAGCGCGCGATCTCGGCGCGCGTCGGCGGGAACCCCGACACCTCGGTCAGCTCGCGGATCAGGCGCAGGATCTCGGCTTGCCGATCGGTCAGCGGGCCCATCGTGCCCCCGGTACTGTAGCTTCGTCCATGGGTGGGATTATATCCAGTATCGGGAACGCTGCAAATCGCACCTCCAGCGCCGGCGGCGCCCCACAGGCTTGCTACACTTCGCACGCGATGACACCACGGACCAATCCTCGAGGCAGCGATCGGTTCGGCCGCACCGCGCTGCTTGGCGTTGCGACGGCATCTCTTGCGCTCGCGGGCTGCAGCAGCATCGACCTCTGGCCGTTCGGCAGCCCCCGACCGCAAGAGCTGTCGCGCAAGCCGGTAGGGGCGACCGAGTATCAATGCAACAACGACCGGCGCTTGTACGTGCGTTACCTCGACAACGGCGCGTCGGCCTGGGTGATCTATCCTGAGCGCGAGTTTCGCCTCGACAAGATCGATTCGGCGTCCGGCACGCGCTACAGCAACGGCATCGCGATGCTCGAGAAGGACGGTGACGAAGTCAGCTTGCGCGATGGCCCGACCGTGGCGTTTACCGGATGCAAGACGGGCGGAGAGACGAAACCCGATTCGCGCTGACCTGATTACGGATCAGCGGCGGCCCGCAAGCAGCTCCAACCGCGCGTACACCAGCCCGGCGAGCGCGCCGGCGAGGTGCGCTTCCCAGGAGACGCTGCTCTTCGGGAAGACGATGCCGAAGAAGATGCTGGTGCCGTAGAAGAACGTCACCAGACAGGCAATGAGCAGGGAAGCGATCGATTGCCGGAACACTCCCTGCCCGACGATGAATCCGAAGTAGCCGAACACGAGCCCGCTCGCGCCGATATGCGTGCCGCTGCGCGCGATGAGCCACGTGAGCGCTCCGCCGCCGAGCACGATGAACGCGGTGGCGGCGAGGAATCGTGCGTTGCCGGCCACCAGCGCCACCATGCCGCCGAGCACCGACAGGACGATCAGGTTGTTCACGAGGTGCACGTTGCTGACGTGCAGAAAGGGCGCGGTCACCACTCCCGGCCAGAATCCGTCCTCGCCGCGCGGCACTATACCGTAGCGATCCCAGGCGTGACCCAGCACGAATGCGTTGACGATATGCACTGCGATCATCGCGGCCATCAGCGCCGCGAGCGCCTTGAATGCCCTGAGCCGCGAAGGCCAATCCGCCCGCCTCATGAGGCGATTATGGCAGGCGGGTAGAATCCGGCGATGCTGATCCGCTCGCTGCTCGACACGGACCTCTACAAGTTCACGATGATGCAGGTGGTGCTGCATCATTTTCCGGGGGCGCAGGTGGAATACCAGTTCAAGTGCCGCACGGAAGGCGTGGACCTCGCGGCTCACATCGATGCGATCCGCACCGAGGTTGCCGATCTGTGCAAGCTGCGGTTCGATGAGACCGAGCTCGCGTACCTGCGCGGATTGCGCTTCATGAAGTCGGACTTCGTCGATTTCCTCGGCCTCTTCCAGTTCAACGAGAAGTACATCCGCATCGAGCGCAAGGGGGACAAGGGCATCGACATCACGCTCCGGGGCCCGTGGCTGCATACGATCCTGTACGAGATCCCGGTGCTGGCGATCGTGTCCGAGGTGTACTTCCGGCGCACGCAGCCGAAGCCGGATCTGGCGGAGGGCCGGCGCCGGCTGCAGGCCAAGATCGACCTCGTACGCACCGTCAAGTCCGCGGAGGAGCTGAAGATCTCCGACTTCGGCACGCGGCGCCGCTTCTCGCTCGGCTGGCAGGACGAGATCATCGCCACGCTGAAGCGCGAGGTGCCGCAGTACTTCGCCGGAACGTCGAACGTGCTGCTGGCGATGAAGCACGGCGTCACGCCGTTGGGAACAATGGCGCACGAGTACATGCAGGCCTGCCAGGCGCTCGGCCCGAGGTTGCGCGACGCGCAGGTATTCGCGTTCGACAAGTGGGCGCAGGAGTATCGCGGCGACCTCGGCATTGCGCTCTCCGACACCTACGGGATGAATGCATTCCTGCGCGACTTCGACATGTATTTCTGCAAGCTGTTCGACGGCGCGCGCCACGACTCGGGTGATCCGTTCGAATGGGGCGAGAAGCTGATCGCGCACTACCAGAAGAACCGTGTCGACCCGCGCACCAAGACGCTGATTTTCTCAGATCAGCTGACGTTCCCGCTCGCGGTCGAGATCTCGCGGCGCTTCCGCGGGCGCGCTAGAGCCTCGTTCGGCATTGGCACGAATCTCACCAACGACCTCGGATACGTGCCGATCAACATCGTGATCAAGATGACCGAGTGCAACGGACAGCCGGTGGCCAAGGTGTCCGATGCGCCGGGCAAGACCGTCAGCAAGGACGAGCGCTACCTCGCCTACCTGCGCCAGGTGTACGGCCTCGAGACGACCCCGCTTTGATGCGGGGCGGCCGCGCTGCGGCCGCCGTGCTGGCGGCGGTCTTCACGCTCAACCTGCTCGGCCGCGGCGCAGGCGAAACCTACGCGGTGTTCCTGCTGCCGCTCGAGCGCGAGTTCGGCTGGGCGCGCTCGCAGTTGACGAGCGTGTATTCCGCGTACCTGATCGTCGGCGGCTTCATGGCGCCGCTGGTGGGGCTGGTGTTCGATCGCCTCGGACCGCGCATCGTCTACAGCGCGGGGTTGCTGTGCCTTTCGGCCGCCTTCTTCCTCGCTTCCACGCTCGGCGACCTGTGGCAGTTCTACGTGTTCATCGGCGGAATGATCGGTGTGGGCGTGGGGCTGCTCGGCATGGTGCCCGCGTCTGCGCTGCTGATACGCTGGTACCGCGCGAAGATCGCGACTGCGATCGGCATCGCGTTCGCCGCCGGCGGGATGGGCGGGCTGCTGTTCGTGCCTTCGGTCCAGGCCCTGCTGGAGACATTCCACTGGCGCACGGTGTACCACGTTCTGGGCATGGTGATGCTCTGCGCGGCGCCGCTCGCCGCGATTGCCGTGCCCTGGGAAAAATTCGTCGCCGGCGACCCCGAGTTACGCATCGAGCACAAGGCTCATGCTGCGGCAGAGGGGTGGACGTTGCGCGCGGCCATGGGCACACGCTTGTACTGGGCGCTCGTCCAGGTGTTCTTCTTCACTTCGATCGCGATGTTCACGGTGCTCGTGCAGGCGGTCGTGTACTTCATCGACATCGGCTTCACGCCGATCGTCGCTGCGACGGCCTACGGGCTGACCGGGATGTTTTCCGTGGTCTCGGTCTCAGGCAGCGGATTCGCTTCCGACCGGTTCGGCTACCGCAATACCGTGAGCGCGAGCTTTGCGGGAACCGCGACCGGCGTGCTGCTCCTTCTGGCGCTGTCCTACGCGCCGTCGGCTGCGCTGCTGGTCGCGTTCGTGATCGTGTTCGGCCTGTGCATGGGGGTGCGCGGACCGATCGTGTCGTCGATCGCCACGCGCAATTTTGCCGGCCCGAGGGTTGCGACGATCTACGGCACGATCTATGCGATGAATGCGATCGGCGCCGCGATCGGCTCACTGATCGGCGGCGTCCTCCACGACCTCACGGGAGGCTATCGCGCGTGCTTCGTCTTCTCGCTGTGCGCGATCAGCCTTGCCGTCGCGCCGTTCTGGACGGTGCGGGCGATGCGCGAGGACCGGGCAGCCTGAATTCGGCTATTACCGGCCGCGGCCTTCGCCCTCGGCCCAGCGCACGAACGTAACGAGCTTGTGTCCCTGGCCGAAATCGAGCACGTAGACTTCCTTGAGGCCGTTCTTCGATTCGCGAACCAGCTTGCCCCACTGCGAGCGCACGTTGTAGTCGTGGTCCACCCACTCGGCCGGCAGTGCCGCGGCCGACGCGGCAGCCTGGGCGACGGTGGTCGACGAGTCGATGTGCTGGTAGATGATCGACAACTCTTCGTAGTCATGCGTGTTCGGATGCTGGTTCGTGCTAGGGTCGTTCGTGTAATCCATGCACGTGCCGAGATTTGCGTTGTTGAAATTCTCGTCCTGGTGATCCAGCCCGAACGTGTGGCCAACCTCCTGGCACGACACCAGATTACGCCACGCAGTGGTGTTGTATTTTGCGGTGCTGAAATACGTGTCGTTGAGCTTGGTCGTACCCTGCGTGATATGGGTGCCGCTGATCCAGATCTGGGCCACGCCAAGCCAACCAGTGTTGCCGTACTTTTCGTTGCAGACCTCCACTTGGCCGACGGTAGGCTTGCAGCGCCTGGCCGTCGTCTTTCCTGGAACGATCGTGGTCTGGAGCACGGTCGGGAAGCTCGTCGGATTCGTACTCCAGTCGAAGGACGTGGTCTGCAGGACCGACTCCCATGCGCCGGAGACGTTGTCGCCGAGCTTCAGCGTGAATGGATTGCTGGTCCGTGCCCAGTGATAACCACCCCACGAGTGGGTGGCCGTGGTCTGGCTCGGGAGGCCGGCAAATGCCAGTGACAACGCGGCGGCAAGTACCTTGGTCGATGGCAGTTTCATGGTTCGGCCTCCTTGAGCAAGTCGAAGTGGGCCGCAGAATACGCTACATACCGAGTTAGTCCAAGGTACAAACGTATCGACCAAGGGCGATTCGTGACAAATATCACGTGTCGTCGCCCGACGACACGCCTGGAGCTAGAGGACGAGTCCTGCTTCGCGCGCCTGGCGCTCGAGCGCATCGCGAAACGCCGGATGAGCGATGCGCAGCATGCGCTTCGCCCGCTCGCGCAGGGTGCGGCCGCGCAGATCGGCTGCGCCGTGCTCCGTGACGATCACGCCGGCTTCGCTTCGCGGCGTGGAGACCGGCCCTGAAAGCTTTGCGACGATGCGTGAGGTCTTGGTGCCGACCGAGGAAGGCAGCAGGATCAGCGACACCCCGCCGGGCGACTGGTTGGCGGCGCGGATGAAATCGAGCGCGCCGCCGACGGCGCCGACGTAGCTGCCGCCGGCCACTTCGGCGTTGACCTGCCCCGTGAGGTCCACTTCGACCGCCGAATTGATGGCGACGAAGCGCTCGATGCCAAACAGCACTCGCGGGTCGTGGGTGTAGTCGCAAGAGCGCAATTGCACGAGCGGATTCTGGTGGGCGAAGTCGAAGAATTTCTGCGTGCCGAACACCTGGCCGCCCACGACCTGGTCGATCACTCCGCGCTCGGCGAGATCCACGATGCCGTCGCCGACCGCGCCCGAGTGCACGCGGAGTGCCTGGTGGCTCGTCAGAAAGCCCAAGATCGCGCCGGGAAGCGAACCCAGGCCGAATTCAAGCGTCGCGCCGTCGGGAACGAATGCGGCTGCATGGCGCGCGATCATGCGCTCCTGCTCGCCCGGGGCGCCATAGGGGAGGGCGACCGGCGCGCGGGACGAGCGTACCGCGAGCGCGAAGTCGCTCTCGCGCAGCAGGCGCTCGGTATACGTCCACGGGATGCGCTCGTTCACCTCGGCGACGATCGCGCGGCACGCTTCGAGCGCAGGCACCAGGTACTCGGCCGCGAGGCCAAGGCTGTACTCGCCCTTCGCGTTCGGCGGGCTGACCTGGACGAGCACCACGTCTGCGGGAATTGCGCGAGCGCGGATCAGCGCGCCCAGGCGCGAATACGGATGCGGATGAATGTCGAGCACGCCCGCGTCTGCGAGCGCGCGATTGTGTCCGGCTCCGCAGTACGAGGTGAGGCGCAGGTGATCGGCGTGCTCCGGCTTCACGATGCCGGAATAGTTGACGCCGAGAAAGAGCGTCGCGCCGGAAAACGCCGCGCGCTGCGCGACCAGCGCCTCGGTGAGCGTCTGCGGTTCGGCGCAAGCCATGCCGCAGACAATGCCGTCGCCCGGACGGATCACGCGCGCGAGATCGACGCTCACGCCAGGATGCTACCATCCACCGCTTTGGCAGCGAGGGGAAAAAATGCTCGACGCGCATGCGCTAGATGTGCTGTTCCGTGAGGCGCACTCGACTCACGCGTTCACAGAGCCGGTAACCGACGAGCAGCTTCGTTCGCTGCACGAGCTGCTGAAATGGGGACCGACGACATTCAACACGCAGCCCGGTCGGTTCGTTTTCGTGCGATCGAAGGAAGCAAAAGAAAAGCTCGCGCCCGCGTTGAGCCCGGCCAACCTGGACAAGACGATGCAGGCGCCGGTGACGGCGATCGTCGCTTACGACCTTTATTTTTACGAGAACCTGCCGCGCACGTTTGCGCACCGCCCGGACGCGATCAAGGCGTTCCAGGGGGAGGAAAAGAAGGCTCATGCGGAGCGCACGGCGTTCCGCAACGGCACGCTGCAGGGCGCCTACCTGATCATCGCGGCGCGGGCGCTCGGATTGGATTGCGGGCCGATGTCCGGTTTCGATAACGCCAAAGTCGACGCCGCGTTCTTCCCCGACGGGCGCTGGAAGAGCAACTTTCTGTGCAACCTGGGCCGCGGCGACCCCGCGAAAGTGATGCCGCGCAACCCGAGGCTTACTTTCGAGGAGATGTGCCGGATCGTCTGACGGCTGGGCGGACGCCCTTGTCGTCGAACTCGTAGTGCAGGACGAGCTGGTCGCGCACGGGGCCCGACAGCCGCAGCTTCACCGCCCACTCCCCGGCCATCTCCAGATCGAGGCGCGCCTCGTAGTCGCCTGGTTTCTTGCCCGGCTTCGCTTTCACAGGCTTGATGTTGTGCGCCATCGGCATCGATGGCATGTCGGCGCCGATCGAGAGCTCAACGCCGGCAAGTGGCACGCCGCCGCGCGCAAGGCGGACCACGCAGTCGTAGACGAAATCCGTTCCGCTGAACTTGCAATCGAGCTCGGCCCGGATTGCTTGCGCTGCGGCGGGCACGGCAGCGAGACCGAGCAATCCGAGAAGTAGGACCTTCATGCTCTCTTGAACGCGCGATCGCGGATCCAGTGCACGACGCGCTCATCCAGCAGCCCGCGCGGACGGAACACGAGAAGCACGGCGACCAGCCCGCCGAACAAGATCATTCGGTAGCCCTGGAAGACCCGAGTGCCTTCCAGCAGGCCGAGATCGACGAGCACTCCGAGAAGAGGGCCAAAAGCCGTGCCCAGGCCGCCGATCAGCGCATACGCGAGGCTGTGCACGCCGAGCATGATGTCGAAATTGCGCGGCTCGATATACGTGTTGTGGTGCGCGTAGAGCACTCCGCCGAGCGCGGCGAGGGCTCCTGCAGCAGCGGCTACGCCAAGCTTCAGGCGGTTCACGTCGACACCGAGCGATGCCGCGAGCTCGGGGTCGGCGCCGACCGAGCGCAACGTAGCGCCCAGGTGCGAGCGCTCGACCAGCAGAAAAGCCAGCAGCACGGTGAAGAGCAGGCCGTAGATGATCGCGAGATATTCGAGCGGCTCGACGCCGCGCTCGAACACCCAGCGGATGCCGCGAAATCCCTGCGTGCCGTCCGGCCCGACGAGCTCTCCGCCGATTTCATGCTGGAAATGCAGTACCTCGAACAGGATTCGCGCCATCTCCGCTGCCGCGAGCGTTGCCATGGCGAAGTAGAGGCCGCGCAACCGCAACGTCGGCAGCCCCACGAGCACGGCGACGAGCGCGCCCGAGGCCATCGCCGCAAGCGCGGCGAGCGGCAGCGGCACGCCATAGATCGCGGTAAGCACTCCTCCGGTGTAAGCGCCGACGCCGAAGAACGCCTGCTGGCCGAACGACATCTCGCCGGCGATCAGCAGCAGATACGCCGAGAGCGCGAGGAACGAGAACAGCCCGATGTTCGTCAGGACGCCGACCGAGTACTCGTCCATCGGGTCATCCAGGCAGGACGCAGCGCGAGCAGCACGAAGATCAACAGGTAGGCGATCAGGTCCCGCATTTGCGGACCGAAATACCATTGGCTGTGCGCTTCGACCAGCCCGAGCGCGAGACCGCCCGCGACGGCGCCAGGCAGCGATCCGAGGCCGCCGAGCATCATCGCCAGCATGCCCTTGACCGTGGACCACATGCCCAGCATCGGCGTCACCTGCTCGTGGCTTGCGGCGATCAGGAAGCCGGCAAGGCCGCCGATTGCCGAGGCGAGCGCGAAAATGCGCACGAACACCCATGACGGGTTGATCCCCGCGAGCTGTGCTGCAACTGGCACGTCGATCACAGCGCGAACGGCGAGCCCGAAGCGCGTGCGGTACAGGATCGTGTACAGCAACGCGCACACCGCGACGGCGGCGAGCAACAGGTAGAGTGATTCGACGCGGAGAAAAAACTGCCCGAAGCGCAATGGCTCGCCGGTATGTAGTGGCGGGAACGCGTACAGGTGCTGCGGCAGCGCCAGGATTGCTGCTTCCTCGAACTGCATCCATAGCGCAAAGCTCGCGACCATCGCGGCGATCGACCCGCTCGATACCCCGGTGCGCGGGCTGCCGCGCGACGGATAGTGGGGCGCAAAACAGAGACGCTCGACGTAAGCGCCGGCGAGCACCGCACCGGCGATCGTCAACAGCGCGAGCACGATCAGGTCGACCTGGAAATTGAGGCTCGTCCAGGTTGCGAAGTACACGCCGAACATGATCGCGGCGCCATACGACAGGTTGACCCGGCGCAGCACCCCGAAGATCAGCGTGAACCCGACTGCCAGGAGCGCATACGCTGCGCCGCCGGTGAGCCCGTCGAGCGTGTTCTGGACCAGGTCCGCGAGCACGAGGGCGATCGGCCGCGCCGACGGGTCAGGCCTTCGCCGAGCCGAGATAGGCCCGGTGGATCACTTCGTCCTCGGCGAGCGATCCCGGGTCGCCGCTGAACGTGATCCTGCCCTGTTCGATCAGGTAGAAATGGTGCGCGACCTTGAGCGCCATGTGAGCGTTCTGCTCGACCAGGAAGATCGTGGTGCCGTCCCGGTGCAGCTCGGCGATGATGCCGAAGATCTCCTCGACCACGAGCGGCGCGAGTCCGAGCGACGGCTCGTCCATCAGCATCAGCTTCGGCCGGCTCATCAACGCCCGCGCGACCGACAGCATCTGCTGCTCGCCGCCGGAGAGCGTGCCGCCTTCCTGCGCGGCGCGCTCCTTCAGGCGCGGAAAGCGGACGAACATGCGCTCGATGTCGGCTGCGATGCCGTCCCGGTCATTGCGCTGGTAGG
>DASYPC010000441.1:0-1770 GCA_036007105.1 Burkholderiales bacterium
CAGCGCATCACCGTCGGCCAGATGAATCCCGACGAGGTGGTGAAGCGCTACGTCGAGCTCGTCGAGGCTGAAACCACCGAACTCGTCAACTTCGTCCCGCCCGACATCGTCGAGCGCATGAGCAAATCGATGCCTGCGCGATAAGGGCGTAGATGACGTCGCCGGGGCACCAGTTGCCCCATGGTTCATTCAGAGAAGGGTAATCGCGTCAGCGCCGCTTTCCCGCGCCTCGCGAGCAGCTTTGTTTCATACGCGACCCAGCGGTACTGTCGGCCGTCCTTGCGGCTCGGGGCCTTATGCAGGACGCGGTGACAAGGCACGGCGAATGCAAACCAGCTGCGCGAGCACGAATTCGCCACAGCGCGGATCGCTTTCGGAGCGCCGATGGCAGCGGCGATCTTCGTGTACGTCGAACTGCCGCCGAGCGGAATCTTGCGCACTTCATTCCATACACGCTTCTGCAGTTCGGTGCCGCGAATGTCGAGCGGCAGCGGGAAACGACCGGCCGGCGCGGCGATGTACTTGAGGACCTTCGCCACCACCGGGGCGCAACCCTTCTCGTCCTGCACCAGTTCGGCCTTCGGAAAGCGCGTCTTGAGATCGGCTGCAAGCCGCGCCGCCTGCTCCCGAATCATGATCGAGACGATGCCCTTGTCGCTTAGCGCGACGAGGACACGACCGAGCGCGCACTTGCCGGTGCCATAGCGAATTTTTTCCGGGGGCCGGCGGCTGAGCGGTCCGTCTCTGAACATCGGAAGGGATTCAATACGTTCAGCAGAGAGTCTTCGCCGCCGCCGCGAGGCGATCGCACGCACGTTCGAGGAGCGCCTGCTCCGCGGCAAACGAGACGCGGAAATACGGCGACAGGCCGTAGCCGGCGCCATTCGGCAACGCGAGGTGTGCAACATCGAGCAGGAACGTAGTGACGTCGGCGTCGTTCTCGAGCGTCTTCCCTTGAGGCGTGCGCTTGCCGAGCCAGCCGGCGCAGGAGACGTAGACATAGAACGCGCCCTCGGGCGGCTCGCACGCCAGCCCTGGCATCGCCTTCAGGCGCTTCACCAGCGTGTCGCGCCGCGCCTGGAAGATCGCGCAGCGCTCGCGCACGATGTCCTGCGGCCCATTCAGCGCTGCGACCGCGGCGGCCTGGCTCACCGACGAGGGATTGAGCGAGCTCTGCGCCTGCAGCCGCGCCATGGCGCGCACGACTTCCCCAGGCCCGGCGCCAAAGCCCAGGCGCCAGCCGGTCATCGCATAGGTCTTTGAGCAGCCGTTCACCGTGAAAATACGATCGGCGAGCTGCGGTGCCACCGCCGCCAGCGTCGCGAACGATCGTCCATCGAAGCGCACGTGCTCGTACATGTCGTCCGAAATCGTCCACACTCCGGGGTGCCGCTCCAGCACGTCGGCGAGTGCCTTCAGCTCCCCGGCGGAGAAGACCGCGCCGGTCGGGTTGGAGGGCGAGTTCAACATCAGCCACTTGGTGCGCGGCGTAATCGCGCGCTCCAGCTCTTCGGGACGCAGCTTGAATCCGTTCTCCGGCTTCGTCGGTACCCAGACGGGCGTGCCTTCGGCGTAGTGCGTGATGTCGGCGTAGGCCACCCAGGAGGGCGCCGGGATCACCACCTCGTCGCCCGGGTTCAGCGTCGCCATCAGGATGTTGTGCAGGATCTGCTTGCCGCCCGCGCCCGCCGAAATATTCTCCGGCTTGAAGGTGAGTCCGTTCTCGCGCTTGAACTTGTCGATGATCGCGGCCTTCAGCGCGGGCGTGCC
>DASYPC010000442.1:0-17541 GCA_036007105.1 Burkholderiales bacterium
GTCGATGACGAGCCGCAGCTTGTCGTTCTTCAGCGCGGCCTTGTAGGGTGCATGGCGCGCGGCCACGTCGCCGGCGGTCTTCTTCAAGCCGGCCTCGCACCACCTCTCCTTGAGCTCCTGCACGGTGCCGCTCCAGACGATCGGCGGGTCGTCAGCGCGCACGCCGGGCAGCGTTTGCTCCGGGACGCGCGTCGATGGCGAGACGCCGCTCGCGATCATCTTGTCATAGGCCTGAATGCAGAACTTGAACATGTTCGGCACCGGATTCGGCTCCTGCGTGTTGATCGCCCAGCCTTTGAACGAGCTGTAGTGTTCGTTGTCTTGCAGCGACTGCGCTTGCGCCGTAGAGACCATGACGGCAAGCGCAAGACCGGAGAGAAACGCGAACGCAGAACGATTCTGATTCTTCATGTCTGGCTTTCTCCTCTTGGGGTGTGTGGTCCCTTGGCGAGCGCCCTGAGCACGTCGAGGCTGGCAGACGTCGTGCGCGAGCCGGGCACGATATGCGAACGCGCATGGGTCGCGCGCAACAGTTCGTCAAGCGCCGCGCTCGGCTTGATGCCGCGCGCCTTGGCGTTGCCCAGCATCCGCGTCCAGGGCGCGGCGAGATTCTGTTCTTCCGGACTCGCGCCCGCGACCGCCTGCCAGCCGGCGGCATCGTCGTCGTCGTTGGCGTAGAGGTAGCCGATGAGCTTGCCATCCTTGCTCGCGAGGGCGATGTGTTCGACGGGCTTGTCGGTGCGCGACGTGTACATCGGCGGTCCGGAGATCTCGTGCATCTCCAGATCCTCGGTCATGTACCCGGGAATGAAACCGGGCGGACGGCGGCCGGTGCTCATGCTCTAATACTACTAGCGACTGGAGGTCATGAATGGCAGCCGATACTGAAACCAAGGGGGGACCGGACGCCGCCCGCGAAGCCGCCCGCCGCCTGCGCTTGTACGCCGAAGGCGCCCCGATCGAAGCAGAGCCGCCGGAACTGTTCCGACTCGCCGATCTCGCCGCGTCGCAGATCGTCGCCGCGTCTCATGGTCGTTATACGCAGGATCAAAGCGCCAAGCTGGCGGATGGCCTGCTCGAGGCGCTGACGGTCCTGAAGTTCGGCTCGCTCCTCGGCGGCGACCCTGCCGGGGCGGCGGCTGCCAAGGCGAAAGTGCTCGGGATCGTGGAGCTCCTCGAGATGGCGCTCGAGTTGGGGAGCGGATAGGCCAGTTAGTAGCCGTCTCAAATGAACGATTCGCGGCGCGCAAGCGCCTCGCGCTCGAAGCCGGCGACGCGCTTGTAATTCTCGGACAACGCGACAAGCTCCTCATTCGAGATCACGTCCTCGATGCGCGCAAACGGCCGGTCGTGCGTGCGCACATGCACTTCGCGCAGGATCGCATCCGGCGGATTCGTCCGGTTCATCAGCACAACTTCGTACGCGGGCTTCAGGCGCACGCGCTCGTAGGCCTTGAGCGCTGCGACCGCGTCTGCTTCGCGCTTGAGGCAGCCGGCCAGAGCGCGCGCATCGAGGATCGCCTGCCCTGCTCCATTCGAGCCGCGCGGATACATCGGGTGCGCGGCATCCCCGAGCAGCGTCACGCGGCCCTGCGACCAGGCGGGCAGCGGATCGCGATCCACCATCGGATACTCGAGAATCGTGTCGGCGTTGCGCAACAGCGCGGCCGCATCGAGCCAGTCGAACGTCCAATCTGCAAACGTCGGATAGAAATCCTCCAGCTTTCCGCCCAGGTTCCAGTCCTGCATCACGTTGCGCGGCGACTGGATCTCGGCGACCCAGTTGATCAGCTGTTTGCCGTCGGCATCGATCTCCTGCCGGATCGGGTAGATCACCATCTTGCCGACTTCGAGCCACCCGCCGATCACCATGCTCGCGCCGGTGAGGTAGGGCTGCGCGCGCGTCACGCCACGCCACATGTTGATGCCTTGGTAGGCGGGCGGTCCCTCGTCCGGATTGAGAATCCGCCGCACCGTGGAATTGATCCCGTCGCACCCGATGATCGCGCTGCCGCGCGCCGTGGTGCCGTCGTCGAGCCGCACGGTCGCGCCGCCGGCATCCTGCTCCAGCGCGATGCATTTCTTGCCGAGCGAGATCGCCTCCGTACCCAAGCGATCGCGGGCCGCATCGAGCAGCACGTTTTGCAGGTCGGCGCGATGGATCGAGAACTGCGGCCATTCGTACCCGGCGAAGCGCCCGCGCGGCTCGCGGTAGATGAACTGCCCGAAGCGGTTGCAGAACACGACCTCGCGCGTACTCACCGCCAGCGGCGCGAGCTTCTGCTGCAAGCCGAGCTCGGTCAGCTCGCGCGTGCCGTGCGGCAGCAGGTTGATCCCCACGCCCAGCGGCCGGATTTCCGGCGCGGCCTCGAACACGCGGCAGCGCAGGCCGGCCTGGTGCAACGAAAGCGCAAGCGTCAATCCGCCCACGCCGCCGCCGACGATGAGAATAGTCACGCACCCGATTCTATAGAATTCGGCATGGCCGACGTTTCGCTCCAGGACATCCGCGCTGCGGCAGCGCGCATCGCGGGGTCGATCGCGCGGACGCCTTTCGACCACAGCCGAACGCTGTCGCACCTGACGGGCGCCGACATCTGGCTGAAGTTCGAGAACCTCCAGTTCACCGCTTCGTTCAAGGAGCGAGGCGCGCTGAACAAGCTGCTCTCGCTGGACGCCGCCCAGCGCGGCCGCGGCGTAATTGCCATGAGCGCCGGCAATCATGCGCAAGGCGTTGCCTTCCATGCCGCACGGCTCGGCGTGCGCGCGGTGATCGTCATGCCACGCGGAACGCCGAACAGCAAAGTGCGCGGCACGCAGGTGCACGGCGCGGAGGTCGTCATCGAGGGCGATACGCTCGCGGATGCCTCGCTGCATGCGCACCAGCTCGCAGAGCGCGACGGCCTCACGTTCATCCATCCGTATGACGATCCGCTGGTCGTGGCCGGGCAAGGCACGGTCGCGCTCGAGATGCTGGAGGACCAACCCGCACTGGACGCGCTGGTCGTCCCGGTAGGAGGCGGCGGGTTGATCGGCGGGATGGCCGTCGCAGCCAAAGCGCTGCGGCCGCAGATCGAAGTGATCGGCGTCGAGTCGACGCGGTGGTGCGCAATGCATCAACGCATTGCAGGGCTCCCGGTCACGGTCGGAGGCGACACGATCGCGGAAGGCCTGGCCGTGCGGGACGTGGGGGAGCTTCCGTTGCGTCTCGTGCGGGCGCTCGTCGATGAGGTGCTCCTGGTAGACGAAGAGACGATCGAGCGCGCGATCGTGCAGTTCGTGGAGATCGAGAAGACGGTCGCCGAAGGCGCGGGGGCCGCGGGTCTCGCAGCGATACTGCAGCATCCTGCCCGTTTTGCCGGCCGGCGCGTCGGCATTCCGATCTGCGGCGGCAACATCGACGCGCGGCTGCTTTCCGACGTGCTGATGCGCGGGCTGGTGCGCGACGGCCGGATGGTGCGCCTGCAGGTGACGATGCCCGACATCTCGGGTGCGCTCGCCAAGGTCGCGGCGATGATCGGCGACGCCAGCGGCAACATCGTCGAAGTCCAGCACCAGCGCGTCTTCGGCACAGCGTCGGTCAAGTCGCCGGACGTGGAATTCGTCATCGAGACTCGAGACCGGGAGCACACTGCCGCCCTGCTCGCGTTCCTCGAAGCGCATGGCGTCCGGACCGGCATCGTCGAGCCGCGGAGAACGTAGCTTCCCCATGACAAGGCTGTAGCAATTATTCGACAGGAACGCGACTCGCACTCGATCCGGTCATTTCGCGCATAATCCGCCGCACGCCCGGCGTCCAGCCGCAGGCCTGTACTCACCTCAATGACCCAAGCGAAGACGCTCGACCTCGTCTTTCTCTGGCACATGCACCAGCCGGACTACCGCGACCCGGAGACTGGCGAGTACGCGGCGCCCTGGGTCTATCTGCACGCGCTCAAGGACTACACCGATATGGCCGCGCACTTCGAGCGGCACCCGCGCGCGCACGCAGTGGTGAACTTCGCGCCGATCCTGCTCGAGCAGATCGAGGACTACTGCCGGCAGTTCGAGAGTGGCGCGTTCCGCGATCCGCTGCTGCGGCTGCTGGGGCATGAGAATCTCGACGCGCTTTCTTCCGCCGAGCGCGCGCTCGTCTTCGAGCAGTGCTTCCACGCCAACCGCTCGACGATGATCGATCCGTTTCCGCAGTACCGGCGGCTGCGCGATCTGTACGAGCGCGCGGACAGCACCGGCCCGGTGACGCTCGGCTATTTTTCGGGTGCGATGCTCGGCGACCTGCTCACCTGGTATCACCTCGCGTGGACCGGCGAGACCGAGCGGCGCGGACGCCCGCTGGTCGCGGAGCTCCTCGCCAAGGGCGAAGGCTTTACGCTCGACGAGCGGCTGCGGCTGCGCTCGCTGATCGGTGAGGTGCTGCAGGGCATCGTGCCGCGCTACCGCGCGCTCGCGGCGCGCGGCCAGCTCGAGCTCTCGGCGACGCCCTACAGTCATCCGCTCGCGCCGCTGCTGATCGATTTCGCGAGCGCGCACGATGCGCTGCCGGATGCACCGCTGCCGGTTGCCGCCGCCTACCCGGGCGGCCGCGAGCGAGTGCGCGCGCATCTCGCGCTCGCGGCGGCTTCTCACGCGGAGCGCTTCGGCGCGGCGCCCGCGGGGATCTGGCCTGCAGAGGGCGCGGTATCGGGCGCGCTGATCGAGCTGCTCGCCGAGACGCGCTGCCAATGGGCGGCAACCAGCGCGTCGGTGCTCGCCAACAGCCTCGGCGCCGCGCGCACCGCGGGCGATCCGTATCACGCATACCGGCTCGACGGTGTCGGCGGGCCGGCGCTTTTTTTCCGCGACGAGCGACTCTCCGACCTGATCGGCTTCGAGTACTCGACGTGGAATGGCAAGGACGCAGCCGCCCATTTCGTCGGCGAGCTGAACGCGATCCCCTCGGAGCCGGGAAGCTCGACGCCGCTGCTCGCCAGCGTCATCCTCGACGGCGAGAACGCCTGGGAACATTTCCCGTTCAACGGGTTCTACTTTTTCGAGGAGCTGTACCGCTTGCTCGAAACGCGCCAGGACGTCCGCACCACGACGTATCGCGAATGGCTCGCGGCCAATGGCACCACAGTACGTCCCTTGGCACGTCTCGTCAGCGGTAGCTGGGTGCACGGCTCGTTTTCGACCTGGATCGGCTCTCCCGACAAGAACGGCGCGTGGGATCTGCTCAGCGCGGCGAAGAGCGCGTACGACCGCTCGGCTGCGCACCTTTCGGCCGAAGCGCGCGAGCGCGCCGGAAAAATCCTGCTCGGCTGCGAAAGCTCGGACTGGTTCTGGTGGTTCGGCGACCAGCACCCGGCGCGCGCCGTCTCGGCGTTCGACAAGCTGTTCCGCAGCAACCTGCGCGCCCTGTATCGCGCGCTCGGCGAAGAGCCGCCTGCTTCCCTTTTCGAGCCGGTGAGCCACGGCAAGGCCGCAGACGCGCCGGTCGCCACGATGCTGCGCGCGAGCTGAAGCGACCATGCGCGGAACGCCCTATCGCCTCGACGTGCTGCCGGCGATTCCCGACCGGCTGAAGCGGCTCGAGGAGCTCGCGGGCAGCCTGTGGTACAGCTGGGATCGCCCGACCCGGGCGCTCTTCGCCGGGCTCAACCCGTCGCTCTGGCAGGCGGTCGGCCACAGCCCCAAGGCATTCCTGCGCAGCATCGACCAGCAACGGCTGCTCGAAGCGGCAACCGATCCCGCCTTCCTCGAGGCGTTCGATCGCGTGCTCTCCGCGTACGACCTCTACCATGCGCCGCGCACCGAGCGCTTTCACGGCCTCGAGCCGGGAAGCATCATCGCGTATTTCTGCGCCGAGTTCGGCTTGCATGAAAGCTTGCCGATCTATTCCGGCGGTCTCGGCGTTCTCGCTGGAGACCACACCAAGACGGCGAGCGACGTCGGGATGCCTTTCGTCGGCGTGGGCCTGCTCTACCGGCAGGGCTATTTCGTGCAGACGATCGACAACCAGGGCCGCCAGGAAGCGCGCCACATCGATGCCGATTTCGATCGGCTGCCGATCGAGCCCGCGGTGCGCGCCGACGGCAGCGAGCTGCGCGTGCCGATCGACTTTCCGGGCCGCAAGATCCACGCGAACGTCTGGCGCGCGCGCGTCGGGCATGTCTCGCTTTACCTGCTCGATACCGACATCGAAGGGAACGACCCGCGCGACCGCGGGATCGGCTACCAGCTCTATGGCGGCACCAGCAAGACGCGGCTCGAGCAGGAAATCGTCCTCGGCGTGGGAGGCGCCCGCGCGCTCGCCGAAGTCGGGATCGAGCCCGCGTGCTGGCACGTCAACGAGGGACACGCCGCGTTTCTTATCGTCGAGCGCGTGCGGCGGCTCGTCGCGGGCGGCCTCGATTTCGAAATCGCGCTGGAAGCAGTCGCTGCCAACACCGTGTTCACGACGCACACCGTGGTGCCGGCGGGACACGATCATTTTCCGGAGGATGGGGTGCGCGCGCATCTCGCATCGGCGTGTCCCGAGCTGAATGCCCATCTCGATGCGGTGCTCGCGCTCGCCCGCTCGCCCTCGACGAACGACTTCAACATGACCGCGCTCGCGCTGCACGGCTCGCGCTACCAGAACGGCGTGTCGCGCATCCACGGCCGGGTCTCGTCGCGCGTTTGCGCGGAGCACTGGCCACAGATCGAGCCGGAGGAAAACCCGGTTCGCAGCATCACCAACGGAGTACACGTGCCGACGTTCCTGCACGCCGCCTGGGGCGAAACCTTCGATCAGCACCTCGAGCCCGGCTGGAGGTGGCGGTTGACCGACGAAGCCTGCTGGCGCAAGGTGCACGAGATTCCGGACGCGCAGTTCTGGGGCGTCCACCAGTCGCTGAAGGCGGAAATGCTGGACTTCGTGCGCCACCGCATGCGCGTGCAAAACGCGCGCCGGGACGGATCCGAGGCCCATCTCGATCGTGCGTGGCGGCTGGCCGACCCCGCCAACCCGGGCGTTCTGACGATCGGCTTTGCGCGCCGCATCGCCACCTACAAGCGCGCGACGCTGCTGTTCGAAGACCTCGAGCGGCTGCGGCAGATCGTCAGCGATCCGCAGCGGCCGGTGCTGTTCGTGCTCGCCGGCAAGGCGCACCCGGCCGACCAGCCCGCGCAGGAGCTGATCCGCAGGATCAGCGAGGTTGCGCGCATGCCCGAGTTCGAGTCCTCGTTCGTTTTCCTGGAGAACTACGACCTGCGGATCGCGCGCCGGCTGGTGACCGGCGTGGACGTATGGCTCAACAACCCGGTCTACCCGCATGAGGCGTCAGGGACATCGGGGATCAAGGCCGGCATCAACGGCGTCATCAATCTCTCGGTGCTCGACGGCTGGTGGGCAGAAGGCTACGACGGCAGCAACGGATGGGCGATCAAGCCGACCTTCGACGCCGCGGATGCGGCGCGCCGGGACGCCGACGAAGCGCGCGCGCTCTACCAGTTGCTGGAAGACCAGGTGATCCCGCTGTACTACTCGATCGGCGCCGCCGGCTGCTCGCCGGGCTGGCTCGCAATCGCCAAGCAATCGGTGGCCTCGCTGGTGCCGCGCTTTTCCTCCGTGCGGATGCTCGGCGAGTACGCCGAGCTGTGCTACGCGCCCGCGTCGCGCCAGTGGCGGCGTTTTTCGCAGGACCAATTCGCCGCCGCGCGTACGTTGGCTGCATGGAAGGCGAAGGTGCGTCGCGTCTGGGCGGGCGTCGCGCTGCGCAGGGTCGACGCACCGGTCGGGCGGATCCATTCGGGTGAAAGCGTGCGCGTCGAAGTGGCGGCGAAGCTGAACGGCCTCGGCCCCGAGGACATTGCAGTGGAAGTGCTCCTCGGCAGGACGGAGGCGGAACCCTCGAGCGAAACGCCCAATCGCAGGCGGATGCGGTTCGAGCGGCAGCTCGCCGACACCGGCGAGCATCTGTTCGCGCTCGAGTTCACGCCCGAGTTCTTCGGCCGGATCGAGTACCGCATGCGCGCTTTTCCGCGTCACGAGCTGCTGACGCACCCGTTCGAAATGGGAATGATGGTTTGGGTGTGAGCGAGCGCGGCCTGCGCGTTCTGTTCGCCAGCCCCGAGCTGGCGCCGTGGGTCAAAGTCGGGGGTCTCGGCGAGGTCGTGCGCGATCTTCCGGCCGCGCTGGCGCGGGCGGGAATGGACGTGCGGACATTGGTTCCCGCGTACCCGGCGCTGAAGCAGGCGTTCCCCAGCGCCCGAGTCGCTGCCCGGTTTGCTGCCGTGGGGGCCTTGCCTGCGGCGCAGCTCCTCGCCACGGAGGGAGCGGTCCCGCTCTATCTTCTCGATTGCGATCCGCTGTATGCGCGGCCCGGCAATCCATACCAGACGGCCGACGGGGCCGACTGGCCGGACAACCCCTTGCGCTTCGGCCTGCTTTCGCGCGTTGCAGCGCTACTCGCAACGCAAGCCAGCCCGGTTGGCTGGCAACCGCAGATCCTGCACGCGAACGACTGGCAGACGGCACTGGCCGGCGGGTACCTCGCGTATTCGAAGGAGCCAGCGGCCGCGTTCGTCCAGACGATCCACAACCTCGCCTTCCAGGGGATCTTTGCCCCGAGCGTGATGCAGGACCTCGCGATTCCGACCGCGGCCTTTTCGATCGACGGGCTGGAGTTCCACGGGAAAGTCTCGTTTCTCAAGGCCGGAATCGCCTATGCGAGCGCGATCACCACCGTCAGTCCGACTTATGCGCGCGAAATCCAGACGCCCGAGTTCGGCGCAGGGCTGGACGGGCTCTTGCGCGCGCGAAGCGCGCATCTGGTGGGGATCCTGAACGGGATCGACTACACCACATGGAATCCGGCCACGGACGCGCACCTCGCCTGCCGATACAGCATGGATGACCTGCGCGGCAAAAGCGTGAACAAGGCTGCACTGCAGCGCGCGCTCGGCCTCCCCGAGATCGCCGAAATACCGCTGCTCGGCATGGTGGGGCGGCTCGTCGAGCAAAAGGGTATCGACCTGCTGATCGAGGCCGCAGAGCCGATCGTGCGCTGCCCTGCCCAGCTCGTCGTCCTCGGGGTCGGCCCGCGACATCTGGTCGAGGGCGTGAACGCACTTGCGCAACAGCATCCTCGCGAGATCGCGGTGCGCACGGCGTTCGACGAGGCTCTCGCCCACCAGGTCGAGGCCGGCGCAGACGTTTACCTGATGCCGTCGCGCTTCGAGCCCTGCGGCCTGAATCAGCTGTACAGCATGCGCTATGGGACGCCGCCTGTGGTCCGCCGCACCGGCGGCCTTGCCGATTCGGTCGTCGACCCAAGCGACGAAAAGCCCGGGGGGGCGACCGCAACGGGGTTCCTCTTCGACCGGCCTGCGGCCGACGCTCTGCTTGCTGCAGTGCGCCGGGCAATCGAAGCGTTTCGCGAGCCGCTCACCTGGCTGAAGCTGCAGCAGAACGGCATGGCGCGTGATTTCGGCTGGGACGCAAGCGCCAGCCGCTACGTGGACGTCTATGCTGCGGCGCTTTCGCGCCCGAGAATGGCTCGTTCAGCCGGCTAGCGCGCTCGATGCGTCGCGCGGGTTGTCGCGCAGCGCAGCGAGGCCGACGCCATGGATCGGCCAGCGTCGATTCTGCAGGTTGAAGCGCGGATGGGGACCGACCACGTCGTTGCGCGCCGCCATCAGCGACTCGAGGGTGCCGACGTCGCGCCAATATCCGGGCTCTTCGGACTTCCTCACGCCGGGAATCCGGTTGCCGCTGAAGTCATAGGCAAAGACCCTGCGCGAGCGGGATAGCACCGGCAGCAGGTCCCGGCCGAAGTCGCTGCCCCCGCGCAGCGCGGTCTGCTCGAGGACATTCACGAGGGTGCGCGGCTCGAACAGGTAGTTGCCCATCGATGCGTAGGCGCGGCTGGGGTCGGCCGGAATCGGCGCCGGACGCTGCGGCTTTTCGGCAAACCCGAGCACCCGTTCGTCGCCGTCCATGTCGAGAATGCCGAACGATGGGGCGATGTCGAGCGGAACGCGCACCGCCGCGATCGTGACTTCGGCATGCTTCTGCCGGTGAAACCGCACCATCTGGCGCACGTCCATGCGATAGACGTGGTCGGCGGCAAATACCGCCACGAGGTCCGGCGCGTGGCGTCGGATCAGGTCGAGGTTGCGATAGACCGCATCGGCTGTGCCCTTGTATTGCGTGGCGCCGGGGGCGGCAGGCGGCGGCAGGACGACCTCGATCGATACCCCTTGCGCGGCGAAGCGGGAGCGCCAGGCGCTTTCGATGTGTTCCACCAGGGATTCCGGCTTGTACTGGGCCAACACGCAGATCCGGCCGATCGCCGAGTTGACCAGGTTGCTGAGCACGAAGTCGACGATCCGCCGACCCTTGGCGAAGGGCAGCGCAGGCTTCGCATGCTGTTCGGTCAGCGGATGAAGCCTCGTGCCCTCGCCCCCTGCGAGGACCAGCGCAAGGAGATTCATATTCCCCCGGATCGCGATGCCAGATCGCAGATGGACCGATGCTATGCGGCGGAACCGCTACGCGCTGTCGCTACGACCCGAAAGATGCTGTCGCTTTTCTTCGACAGCTTTGTAGGGCTCTCTCCCGGATCGATCCGCCCGGGATCCCCAGGCGGCTATGGTATCTTCCCGCCGCTCAAGGAGACCCCCATGAACGACGTCGTCGACGCAACGTCCGGCTGGATCGATGCAGCGCAATCCGTGCAGGCGGACACCGTAGCGCTGCGGCGCGCGATCCATGCCGAGCCCGAGCTCGGCCTGCAAACGCCGCAGACCATGGCCAAGGTGCGTGCGGCGCTCGCAGGGCTGCCGCTCGAATGGAAGACCGGCAAGTCGACGACGGGCGCCGTGGCGGTGCTGCGCGGCGGCCGGCCCGGACGGACGGTGCTGCTGCGCGGCGACATGGATGCGCTGCCGATGCCCGAGGACACGGATCTGCCGTTCAAGTCCACGGTGGCCGGAACGATGCATGCCTGCGGCCACGACACGCACACGGCAATGCTCGTCTCGGCTGCGCGGCTGCTCTCTGCGCGGCGCGAATCGCTCGCCGGAACCGTCCTCTTCATGTTCCAGCCCGGCGAGGAAGGCTGGTTCGGCGCCAGGCTGATGATCGAAGACGGCCTGCTGGACAATCCCGCGCCCGACGCCGCGTTCGCGCTGCACATCATGCCGAACGCACCGGCCGGCAGCCTCGGCTCCAAGGCGGGGCCGATGCTCGCCTCCTCCGACGCGCTGCGGATCCGGGTGCGCGGCAAAGGCGGCCACGCGTCGATGCCGCATCACGCGATCGACCCGGTCCCGGTCGCTTGCGAGATCGTCACCGCGCTGCAGGTGTTCGTCACCCGCCGCATCGACATCTTCGACCCGGCGGTCGTGACGATCGCGAAGATCGACAGCGGCTCGACCTACAACGTGATCCCCGAGCACGCCGATCTGCTGGGCACCATTCGCACCGTCTCCGAGGAGTCGCGCGAGGCGGTGCACGCGGGGATTGCGCGCGTTGCGGAAAATATCGCGCGCGCCCACGAGTGCGAAGCCGAGGTGCAGGTCGATCGCGGGTTTCCGGTGACGGTATGCGACGCACGCGCCGTCGCTTTCGCGCAGCGTACGATCAGCGATCTCTTCGGCGAGGAATCCTGGAGCACCATGACCGCGCCGCTGATGGGCGCCGAGGATTTCTCCTACGTGCTGCAGCGCGTTCCGGGAGCGATGCTGTTCCTCGGCGTGTGCCCGCAGGGACAGATCTGGCGCAGCGCCTGCCCGTGCCATTCCAACAAGATGGTGCTCGACGAAGCGATGCTCGCGCGTGGCGTCGCGGCGCACTGCGCGATCGCCGAGCAGTTCCTCGAGCGCGGGCTGGGGTGATTAGAGCAACGTAGCACAAGCCATCGCCGCAGTCCCGGCGCCCATCAGCAGAACCCTGGTCGCCGGGGCGACCGGAGCATTAAAGTAGCCGACGACGCCAACGGTGCCGAGCCATATGCCGAGCGCAGCCAATAGGGTCGCCCCCGCGATCTGGAAAAAGCCTCCCTGCATCAGAAGCGGCGGCGAAAGGACGAACAAAAACGGCACCAGATAGGCGGCCCAGCCGATCCGGGTCGCGGTCCAACCCGTGGCGTCGACGTCCGCGCCGGCGATGTTCGCCGCGGCGAAAGCAGCCAGCGCGACCGGCGGAGTCACCATCGACATGATCCCGAAGTAGAGCAGGAACATATGCGCCGCCATCGGCGCGATCCCGACCTTCACCAGGGCGGGCGCAATCAACGTCGCCATGATCACGTACACACCCACGGTCGGCAGCCCCAGCCCGAGCAGCACCGCCATGAGCGCCGTCAGAAGCAGCATCATCGGCAGGCTCTCTCCGGTGATCGCGAGCAGCTGCAGCGTGAGGCCGAACGCGAGGCCGGAAATGTTCAGAATGCCTATGAAAAGCCCGGCCACGGCACAGATCAGCACCAGATCGACCACCGCACCGCCAGTGGAAACGATGGCGACCAGCAGATCCTTGATCGGCACGCGCTTGCCCTTGTAGCCGAACGCGAGCGTGCAGCCGATCAGAACGGCGGTGGCGAGAAGCGCTGCGTACTCGGCTTGCAGGTTCCATTCGAGCAGCGCCACGACGAGGACGACGAAAGGAATCGGGAAGTACCAGCCCGCCTTCAGCACTGCGAGCGTCTGCGGCAGCCGCTCGGCCGGCATGCCGCGGATGCCGCGCTTCGCGGCTTCCAGGTCCACCTGGAAAAAAAGCGCGAGATAGTAGAGCAAGGCCGGGAGGATCGCGGCGATCATCACCTCGCGGTACGGGACCTGGAGGATCTCGGCCATCAGGAACGCCGCCGCACCCATCACCGGCGGCATCAGCTGCCCGCCCGTCGACCCGACGGCCTCGATCGCCGCGGCGATCTGCGGCGGAAATCCTGCGCGCTTCATGAGCGGGATCGTCACCACGCCGACCGCCGAGACGTTCGCCACCGCGCTGCCCGAAATCATGCCGAAGAACGCCGAGCCGACCACCGCGATCTTCGCCGTCCCCCCGCGATAGCGTCCCATCCATGCCATCGCGAGGTCGGTGAAGAACTCGGCCCCGCCGCAGCGCGACAGCACCTGCCCCATCAGGATGAACGGCACGACGACGATGATGCCGATCTGCAGCGAGGTGCCGAGAAGCGCGTTCGTGTCGAGGCCGAGGTAGACCAGCAGGCGCGTAAACTCGACCGGCCGCGCCTGGAACACGCCCGGCAGGAAATGCCCCCATAGCGCGTAGAGCACGCCGGCAAGCGTGAACCCGACGAGCGAGAACCCGGCGAGGCGGCGAGTGCCTTCGAGGACGAGCACGCAGAGCGCCGCCGCCATCAGGATCCCGTCGAGCGGACGCTCGGTCAGCTCGTTGACGAGCGTCGGATAGCGCCAGCCGACGTACAGGCAGATCGCCAGCCCGACGACTGCCGCGGCAGCATCCCATCGGTGCTTCCGGGTCATGAGGAAGCAAAGCGCGACCGCGAATCCGAGCACCGTGACGAGAAACTGCTCGGTGTAGAGCTCGAGCCCCGCCGCGCGGTGCAGGTCGAGCACCCAGCCCACCACGGTTGCGGTGAGCAGCGCCTGCAGGACGAAGATCGTCCTTGCGTAGCGGCGCGGACCCTGCCGAGGGGCCTCGATCGACTCCTCAGCCATCGGGCGTTACTTGACGAGGCCCTTTTCTTTGTAGAACTTGAGCGCGCCGGCGTGGAACGGCGCGGGCATCGGCTTGTACATCTTCTGCACGTCGAACGCCTCGAACGCGCGCAGGCTCTCGACCAGCTTGGCCTTGTGCTCGTGCAGCGTCTTCGCCACGCGATAGGCGATGTCGTCCTTGACGTGCGTGCCGGCGAGCACCAGGTAGTCGTACGCCATCAGCTTCGTCGGCGCCGGGATTCCGGGATACGCCGGGCCCGGCTTCACCTCGCTCACGTACGCATACTGGAAGAGCTTCCTCATCCGCTCGACCGCCTTCGGCTCGTCGGAGAGCGGCAGGTAGCGGATCCCGCCGACGGACTTGTCGACCTCCGAGACCTTGCCGGCGCCGATCGCGAAGAACCCGGCATCGGCCTTGCCTTCGGCAAAATCGTCCGCGCCGCGGATCACGTTCGGCACCAGCGTGGTCTTGATGTCGCTCGCGTCGATGCCGCCGTTGGCGAGGATCGAATCGACGACGCGCTTGAGCGTGACCTGCGCGGTGTAGCCGTAGGTGACGCGCTTGCCCTTCAGGTCCGCGATCGTGCGGATCGGCGAATCCTTTCTCACGAACAGACCCACCTGGATCGGGAAGATCACCGCGATGATGCGCAGGTTGCCCTGCTTGCGCCCGGCGTAGGGGCCTTCCCCGTTCGCCGCCTCCTGCGCTTCCAGCACGTTGCCGACGGTGAAATCCATCTCGCCGGTGTTGACGAGCGGGAATACTGCGCTCGAGCCCGAGTAGGGCTGCACGCGGCTCTGGATCTTCTCGGCCTCGGAGAGCGCCTTGGCGATCGCCGAGCCCATGTTGTAGCCGATCGTTCCCTGCGGGGCGGTGCCGATGCCCAACGTCTGCGCCTGCGCGGCGCACGAGCAGGCGACGGCAAGGACCGCTACGATGCCTTTCATGCTGCCTCCCTGGCCGAGTCTACGCCGGAACCGAAATTTCGATCAGATTCAGGTCTGGATCGCGGACGTAGACCGAGCGCAGCTTCGACACCGCGCCGGTCTTCGGCACCGGCCCCTCGAGGATCTCGATCTTCTGCTGCCTGAGCTTCTCGATCATCTGCTCGAGCGGCACCGACGCGATGAAGCACAGGTCTAGGGTCCCGGGCGCGGCGACGTGCGCGCGCGGCGCGAACTCCTTGCCCCACTCGTGCAGGTTGATCTTCTGGTTGCCGAACTTGAGCGCCCAGCGCTGCGCGCCCGGCGTGCTGAACGATTCCAGCTTCATGCCGAGCACCTCGGTATAGAAGCGCACGCAGCCCTCGCGGTCGCGCGTGGTGAGGACGATGTGGTCGATGTGGTCGATCATCGAAAAATGGGGTACGTCCCTATTTTCGCTTCAGCATGCGCAGCGGGTTGTACTCGAGCACGGCCTCGCCGCGCTGGTTGACGACCTTGTTGCCGAACCGCACCAGGCCGCGGTCGCCTTTCGACGTGAGGCGCGCCTCGAGCACCTCGGACTCGACGTGGATCGTGTCACCGACGACGGTCGGCGCCTTGATATCGAGCGTGGCATTGAGGAAGGCGAGTCCGGTGTCCTGCATCGTCGGCAGCAGCAGCCCCTCGGCGAAGGCATACACGAGCGCGCCCGGAACGGCTCGCCCCTTGATCGCACGCTGCGCGTCGTCCGCCACGGCAAACAGCTCTTCGGTCAGCCAGGTGAGGTTGACGAAGCTCGAGACGTCCGACTCGGCGATGGTGCGCCGGTGCGTGCGGAAGCGAAAACCGACCTTGAGGTCTTCGTAGCAGAATCCGCGGCCGACGACGGAAAGCGCTTCGCTCATGCCGGAATCACCATTTGCGTCTGCGTCACGATGGCGACAAGCTTGCCGGTTTCCGACGTGATCCGCGTCTGCCACACGTGCGTGGTGCGGCCGCGGTGCAGCGGGGTCGATTCACCCGTCACCCGCGAGCCGAGCGGCGCGCCGCCGATGAAGTTGGTCTTCGACTCGATCGTCGTGGTGCGATGCCCTGCCGGGAGGTTCATGATCGTGCCGACTGCGCCCAGCGTATCCGCGAATGCCATGATCGCGCCGCCATGCAGCGAATTGCCGACGGTGCATACTTCCGGCCGCACGGCGAGCGTCGCGACCACGCGCTCCTGCGTCACCTCGCTTATCTCGATGCCGAGCAAGTCGGGGAACGACCCCTTCATTCGGGACTGGACTTCCGCCGCTACGTTCATGTCGCGATCCTCAAAACGAGATCATAACCTCTTCGAGAAACGTGCCGATGACCTGCTGCACTTCGCGCCGGTGCGTGCGATTCGGAAAATGTCCGCCTCCCTGCACAACGTGAAGTCGCGCACCCGGGATCGCCTCCGCGACCCGCCGCGATTGATCGACCGACGGAAAATGGTCTTCGGTTCCGCCGATGACGAGCACCGGACAGCGGATCTTCCGGCACTCGTCCAGCCAGTCGGCGCGCGCGTAGGTCTCGTCGAGCAGCGCGAGGAACGACGCGATCGAGTGCGACCGCAGCCGCTCGATCGTCTCCGCGTAGCGCTCGGGCCGCGCCTTCAGGCGCGCGAGCGCTTCGTCTCCGAGCCGCAGCCGGATGTTCGCATCGAAGTACGCATCGAACCGGCCCGCCTCGACGAGCGCGCGGTGCTCCGCCCACCAGCGCACGTCGGAGGCCGGCGGTGCGTACGGCGGACCGCTGATCGAGATCACGGCGCGGACGCGCTCGGGCGCATGGACCGCCGTCCAAAGCGAGAGCGCACCGCCCATCGATGCGCCGCCCCAGACGGCCGACTCCACGCCGAGCGAATCTAGCCACAGCAGCATGTCCTCGCCCTTGCGCGCGTAGGTGTAATCGTCGATTCGCTCGAACTTCTGCGAGCCGCCGTGGCCCCTCGCATCGGGAAAGAGCGCGCGCACCTCGTCGAAGAACGGCTCGAGGTCGGGAACCATCATCGATGAGTCCTCGACCGAGCCACCGTGGATCCAGACGACCGGCACGCCGGCCGGATGGCCGGCCTCGCGCCAATGCAGGCGCACGCCGTTCGGTAGGATTCTCTCCGGCAACGCTCAGTACGACTTCGGCAGCCCGAGCACACGCTCGGCGATGAAGCACAGGATGAGCTGCGGGCTCACCGGAGCGATCCTGCCGACGAGCGACTCGCGCAGGTAGCGCTCGACGTGATACTCCTTCGCATAGCCGAAGCCGCCGTGCGTCATCACCGCCTGCTGGCACACATCGAAGGACGCTTCGCCGGCGAGATATTTCGCCGCGTTGGCCTCGGCGCCGCACGGCTTGCCCTGGTCGTAGAGCCACGCCGCCTTCATCACCATCAGGTTGGCGGCCTCGAGCGCCATCCAGTTCGCCGCGAGCGGATGCTGGATCCCCTGGTTCTGGCCGATCGGCCGGTCGAAGACGACGCGTTCTTTCGCGTAGTGCGTCGCGCGCGCAAGCGCGCAGCGTCCGAGGCCCACCGATTCCGCGGCAATCAGGATGCGCTCCGGGTTCATGCCGTGCAGGATGTATTCGAAGCCCCGGCCTTCCTCGCCGATGCGGTCGGCTTCCGGCACCGGCAACCCGTCGAAGAACACCTGGTTCGAATCGACTGCCTTGCGGCCCATCTTCTCGATCTCGCGCACTTCCACATGGCGGCGGTCGAAGTCGGTATAGAAGAGCGTGAGGCCGTCCTGCGGCCGCGCGCACTCCTCGAGCGGCGTGGTGCGCGCAAGGAGCAGCACCTTCTCGGCGATCTGCGCGGTCGAGATCCAGACCTTCTGGCCGGACACGAGGTAGCGGCCGCCCTGCTTGTCCGCCTTGGTCTTGATTCGCGTCGTATTGAGGCCGGTATTCGGCTCGGTCACGGCGAAG
>DASYPC010000443.1:0-3540 GCA_036007105.1 Burkholderiales bacterium
TCGCTTCGGCGTCGAACGCGGGACGGTTGCGTGTGTCGCGCACCAGGTAGACGGCCGGACGCGGCACCGGGTGCCGCCGCGCCAGCTCGCGCGCCGCAGGCGTGTAAAAGTCGAGGTAGCGTGCCGGAGTGGAGAGGCTGACCCATTCCACGCCCGTAAAGCCGATGTCGCATTGCGCGAAAATCATCGCCGCTTCGCGCAGCGCGCCGTGCGCCCGCTCGCGCGTCCAGCCGCTGCCCTCGAGGTGAACCACCGTGAGAGCCAGTCGATGCGAGCTCGTGGCCGGCAACGCGAGCGGCTGCCGCTCGACGACCGAGATTTCCGGCTGCGCCAGCGCGCCGTGGCACGCCAGCAAAGCGGCCATGACCTGCGCGGTGCGTCTCAGCATCCGTATATAGTAGAGAGGTACCGCGGGACGCCGATGGCAGGAACCGACCATGACCGATCTGTCCGATAGCGCTTCTGCTTTCTGGCGCGTGATTCCGGTGGATCGCGATCCGGCCGAGACCCGCGAATGGCTTGACGCGTTCGAATCACTCGTCCGGCAGGAAGGCGCGGAGCGCGCGACGTTCATCCTTCGCAAGCTCCTGGACGAGGCGCGCGCCCGGCGGGTGAAGCTGCCGCCCGTATTCAACACGCCCTATTGCAACACGATTTCGCTCGCCGAGCAGCCGCAATATCCGGGCAACCTGGAGATCGAGCACCGGTTGATGGCGCTCGTGCGCTGGAACGCGCTTGCGATGGTGGTGCGTGCGAACCGCGAGTACCCGGAGCTGGGCGGACACATCGCGAGCTACGCCTCGGCCGCGGATCTGTTCGAGGTCGGCTACAACCATTTCTTCCGCGCCGGGCAGGAGGGCGACCTCGTGTACTTCCAGCCGCACTCGGCGCCGGGCGTGTATGCGCGCGCGTTCCTCGAAGACCGGCTGAGCGAGGAGCAGCTCGCGCACTACCGGCGCGAGACGGGCGGGAAGGGGCTCACCTCGTACTGCCATCCGTATCTGATGCCGCAGTTCTGGCAATTTCCGACCGGATCGATGGGTCTCGGACCCGTGACCGCGGTGTACCAGGCGCGCTTCATGCGCTACCTCGATAATCGAGGCGTCCTGCCGACCGCGGGCCGCAAGGTCTGGGCGTTCGTCGGCGACGGCGAAATGGACGAGCCCGAGGCGCTCGCCGGGCTCTCGCTCGCCGCGCGCGAGGAGCTCGACAACCTCATCTTCGTCGTGAACTGCAATCTGCAGCGGCTCGACGGGCCGGTGCGCGGCAACGGCTCGATCATCCAGGAGCTCGAAGGACTGTTCGCGGGCGCGGGCTGGAACGTGATCAAGGTGCTGTGGGGCTCGGACTGGGATCCGCTCTTCGCGCGCGACCACGATGCCGTCATCCTCAAGCGGCTGCATGAGACGGTGGACGGCGAGTTCCAGAAATACGCCGCGACCGACGGGAGTTTCAACCGCGAGCACTTCTTCAACAAGTACCCGGAGCTGAAAGCGATCGTCGCGCACCTTTCGGACGACGACATCGACCGGCTGCGCCGAGGCGGGCACGACCCGGTGAAGATCTACGCGGCGTACGGCGCGGCGGCGGCGCACCGGCGGCAGCCGACCGTGATCCTCGCGCAGACGAAGAAGGGGTACGGCATGGGCCTTTGGGGCCAGGGCCGCATGAGCACGCACCAGCAGAAGAAGCTCGACGATGAGGCGCTGAAGGAATTTCGCGACCGCTTCGCGCTGCCGTTAAGCGACGCGCAAGTGACCGGGCTGGAATTTCACAAGCCCCCTGCCGGATCGCAGGAGATGCGCTACCTGCATTCGCGCAGGAAAGCGCTCGGCGGCTACCTGCCCGCACGCCTCGCCAATGCACCTGCGCTCGAGGTGCCGGGCGCCGCTGCCTATGCGGCCATGCTCGAGCGCTCGCAGGGACGCGAGCAGTCGACCACCACCGTTTTCGTCACCTTGCTTTCGCACCTCTTGCGCGACACAAGTATCGGCAAGCGAGTTGTGCCGATCGTCGCCGATGAAGCGCGCACGTTCGGCATGCAGGCGCTGTTTCGCCAGGTCGGAATCTACTCCTCGGTCGGGCAGCTGTACGACCCCGAAGATCACGACGAGCTGCTGTACTACCGCGAAGCACGCGACGGCCAGATCCTCGAAGAAGGCATTACCGAGGCGGGCGCGATCGCCTCCTGGATCGCCGCTGCGACGAGCTACAGCACGCATGGCACCGCGATGCTGCCGTTCTACGTGTTCTACTCGATGTTTGGCTTCCAGCGGGTCGGCGATCTTGCGTGGCAGGCGGGCGATTCGCGCGCCCGCGGATTCCTGATGGGCGCGACTGCAGGCCGCACCACGCTCGCCGGTGAAGGGTTGCAGCATCAGGACGGCTCGAGCCATCTCGTCGCTTTCACGATTCCGAACTGCGTGTCGTACGACCCGTGCTACGGCTACGAGCTTGCCGTGATCGTCCAGGACGGCACCCGGCGCATGCTGCAGGCTCGGGAGGACGTGTTCTATTACGTAACGATCGCGAACGAGAACTATCTGCAGCCGGCGATGCCCGCGGGCGTGGAGGAAGGTATCCGGCGCGGCATGTACCGGGTGCGCGAAAGCGCCCAGGCGCGCGTGCAGCTTCTCGCAAGCGGTCCGATCCTGCGCGAAGCGCTCGCTGCCGCCGAGATGCTCGAGAAGAACTGGGACGTCGGCGCGGATGTCTGGAGCGTCACCAGCTTCACCGAACTGCGCCGCGACGGCATGAGTGCTTCGCGCTGGAATCGGCTCAATTCCGGCGCACCGAGGACGAGCTACGTGGAGCAATGCCTGGCGCGGACGCGTGGCCCGGTGATCGCGGCGAGCGACTACGTGTCGGCGCTCGCCGACCTGGTCCGTCCGTGGGTCCCCAGGCCGTATACGGCGCTGGGAACGGATGGCTTCGGCAGGAGCGATACGCGGGCTGCACTGCGCAGCTTCTTCGAAGTCGATCGCAGCTCGATCGCGCTTGCCGCAATGACCGCTCTGGCGACGGAAAGCGCTGCCGATCGCGCGAAGCTGGAATCGGCCTTCGCCGCGTTGCGGCTGGATCCGCAGAAGCCGAACCCGTGGGCTGCCTGACGGCTAAAAATGGGGTCTGACCCCATTTATTCGGCGGGCTCGTAGAACCGGATTCCGGGCTTCAGCTCCTCGAACACGATGTAGCGTGTCTCGCCCATGCCGGCGGTGCGATAGGTCGCTTGCGCGCGCACATTGTCGCGCTCGACGTAAAGGCGAAACCCACAAATCGAGGAGTCCTGCGCAGCGAGCGCCTGCAGGTACTTGTAGAGCTCGCGATACACGCCCCGGCGGCGGAATTCGGGGCGCACGTAGACGCTCTGCACCCACCAGAAGTTGCCGTTTCGCCAGTCGCTCCATTCGTTGGTGACCATCAGCGACCCGGCGACTCGGCCGCCCGACTCGGCAATCAGATAGAAGCCCGCCGCCGGATGCTCGAGCAGATGATGCACGCCCGCGCCGATGACACCAGGCAGAAGCACCTTGCGCTCGG
>DASYPC010000444.1:0-2059 GCA_036007105.1 Burkholderiales bacterium
TGCGCGATCTGATCGCGCGCGCGACAGCCGCCGGTGTCGCGGTTCACACCGCCGATGACGTGCGTCTTGCGCGGCTCGCCGGGCATCACGGACATCAGGGCGTGGTCGCGCTCGTCGCTTCGGACCTGCCGCACGTGACGCTGGACGACGTCCTGGAGCATCCCGCGGAGCCGCCGCTCTTGCTCGTGCTCGACGGCGTCACCGATCCGCACAACCTCGGCGCCTGCCTGCGCGTCGCGAACGCGGCCGGGGCGCACGCGGTGATCGCACCGAAGGACCGCGCGGCCGGCATCACGCCCGCTGTGTCGAAAGTCGCGAGCGGCGCTGCGGAAGCAACGCCCTACGTGATGGTCACGAACCTCGCGCGCACGCTCGACCAGCTGAAGGAGCGCGAGATCTGGATCGTCGGCGCCGACGAGGACGCCGAGACGACGCTCCATGCCGCCGACCTGCCGCGCTCGATCGCCTGGGTGCTCGGCGCGGAAGGCGAAGGCATGCGCCGGCTGACCAGGGAGCGTTGCGACCTGCGCGTGCGTATCCCGATGCTGGGAGCGGTGCAGAGCCTCAACGTCGCGGTCGCCGCCGGAATCTGCCTCTTCGAATCGGTCCGCCGCGGCCGGTAAGGGCAAAAAAAAGCCCCGGCGGGCACCGGGGCTGCTTACCACCCACGCACAGAGAGGGGGGGTGTGCGCTAGACGGGAGGTAACCTTGAAATCTGCGCGGACGAGACTGCCAGGTCGGAGTGCACGGCGACATCGAGGCATACTGCGTCGCCAAACACCGTTGCACCGAGCGCCCGCGCCAGCGCCGGGTGCATCTGCGGGAACTCGAGCTCGATGAAACAGGAGACCCGGCCCACGCGCTTGTTGTGGATCAACTGGAGGGCGTGCAACGAACCGAACGGCTCGCAAGCCGCCAGGACTTTCCTCGTGACTCCGAGGAAATCGGTTGTTGCCTCCCTGCGCTGCTCGACAACCTGCATGGGGCGAATCGTAGAGGCCGCGGACCGGGCGCGCTATCGCAGAACCGCGATTTCCGTGTCGCGTTTCAGTGGCTGCGACCGTAGAGCCATTACGACAGGCCGCGATCCTTGTCGATGCCAACCACGCGTTGAAGTAGACTTGCAGTTCAACCACCGTCCCGAGGGGGCCCGGGCTGATGCAACGGTGGTCCGGGAGGCTACGGCATGAAAGTCCTGATCGCTGACGACCACGCGGTCGTCCGCAGGGGCCTGAAGCAGATTCTCTCCGAAGAACGCGACGTCACGGTCGTCGGCGAGGCGAAAAACGGTCACGAGGCGCTCGAGATGAGCCGGCGCCTGGAGTGGGACGTCGCCGTCGTCGACTACGCGATGCCGGGCCGCAGCGGAGTCGAGTTGCTGAAGGAAATCAAGCGTCACCATCCCAAGCGCCCGGTGCTGGTGTTGAGCATGTATCCGGAGGAGTGGCATGCCGTCCAGGTGCTGCGCGCCGGGGGAGCAGGCTACCTCAGCAAGGAGACTGCGACCGAGGAGCTGATGACGGCGATCCGCAAGGTCGCCAAGGGCGGCCGCTACGTCAGCGCCGGGCTGGCGGAGAAACTGGCTTCGGGCCTGGCGCCGGACCGGGCGCGGGCGCCGCACGAGACGCTTTCCGATCGAGAGTACCGCGTGCTCTGGCTGCTCGCGTCCGGCAAGCCGATCAGCCAGATCGCGCAGGAGATGTTCCTCAGCCCGAGCACGATCAGCACCTACCGCACGCGCATCCTGCGCAAGCTCGGCCTGGCGAACAATGCGCAACTCGTCCAGTACGCCGTCCAGCACCAGTTGATCGGCTGAAAGCGCCGGCGCTCAGACCGCCTGCCGGGGCGATTCGAGCGATTCCGCGGCGCCGCTCGCGACACGCACCAGCGGCAGGTACAACGTGAAGACGCTGCCGCGCCCGGGGCTGCTCTGCACCGCGATCTCGCCTCCCAGCAGCAGCGCCAGCTCGTGCGAGATCGAGAGTCCGAGTCCCGTGCCGCCGAATTCGCGGCGCGTGAACTCGTCGGCCTGCTGGAACGCGTCGAAGATGTGCTCCAG
>DASYPC010000445.1:0-6911 GCA_036007105.1 Burkholderiales bacterium
TCCGCGGCCTGTAACGCGCGCTGAACCTCCGCGTTCAGGCGCGCCAGCACCTCGCGCGGGGTATTCGCTGGGGCGAGCATGCCAACCCAGAAATTGAACTCGCCGCGCGGGAACCCGGCCTCGGCGATCGTCGGCACCTCAGGGAGCGTCGGTGATCGGTGCGCGGTACTCACCGCCAGGGCAAGCAGCTGGCCTCCGCGGATCTGCCCGACCGCAGTGCTAAGCGGCGTCCAGGTGAACTGCGTGCGCCCGCCCATCGTCTCGGTGATCGACTCCGGCGAGCCTTTGAACGGCACGTGCACCGCGTCGATGCCAGCCGCCATGCGGAATTTTTCGGCGCTGATGTGGGCGGCGCTGCCCACTCCGGCGGTGGCGTAGTTGAGCTCGCCGGGCTTGGCTTTCGCCATCGCCACCAGATCCCTTACGGTCTTGACTCCGAGCGCGGGCGAAACGACGAGCACGCTCGGCTGGCCGGCCAGAGGGGCAACGCCGCTGAAATCCTTGAGCGTGTCGTACGGCAGGCTCGAGTACAGAACCGGGTTGACGACGTGCCCGGTGGACACCACGCCGAGCGTGTAACCGTCGGGAGGCGATTTCGCCAGAACGCCGATGCCGATCGTGCCGCCCGCGCCGGGACGGTTCTCGGCCAGCACCGGCTGTCCCAATGCCGCCGAAAGCTTCTCGGCGACGGGGCGCGCAATGGTGTCCGTCGCCGATCCCGGCGTGAAGGGGACGATGATCCGGATCGGCTTCGAGGGAAATGCCTGCGCGGCAGCGGCAAGCGGCGCAAGCGCGATGATTGCGGCGAAGACGAGTTTCATCGATTCACTCTGCCAGCGTCATCCCCGATCCGCCCATCTCCTTGGGGATGTCCTTCATCTTCGGCAAACCGTCTTTCAGCTTCAGCACGGTTTCCTGGTAGTGAACGTGCAGCGCCGGCTTGAACGGTAGCTCGGGCGTCACGCCAGCATACACGTCGGTCAGCCCCCATCCGGGATGCTCGGTGAAGATGTGCCCGCCGCATTTTTTGCACCATTTGCGCGCGCTCTGCGGCGTCTTGTTGTAGGTGCCGATCTGCTCCGCGCCTTGCGTCACCTTCACTGCATCGGACTTCCACAGGACGAATGCGTTGACGGGACTCGCGGACCAGTGCCGGCACGAGGTGCAGTGGCAATAGCCCATCGCTGCAGGATCGCCGGTCACCGTGAACCGGACAGCGCCGCAGAAACAACTCCCGGAATAAGTACTCGTCGTGCTCATTTCATGCCTCCTTCAGTGGATGAAATCGAAAGGGTTCACTGCCGCCCGGAGCGCCAGATTCCGTAGAGGATCCAGACGCTGTTCAGGAACGCGACGGTGTAGCCGACGAGCCCGAGCGCGCCCAGCACGGGGATGCCGAGCACGGCCGGTCCTCCGTCCACCGTCAGCACGATCGCCGAGCCGATCACCAGCGAAGCGGTAAGGATGCCCATCGTCGCCCGGTCGAGTGCGCTGTCGATCTGGCGGCCAAAGGAATCGAGCCGCTTCAGATCGAGATCTATGCGCGTCTTTCCGCGACGCGCCTCGCGCAGCAGCCGCGCCACGTCTCGCGGCACGCTGCCGAGGACGCCGAAAAAATCGACCATCGTGCTCTTGCCGCGCCGGATCAGCTCCGATGGCTCGTGGCGCTCGCGCAGCGCCCGGCGCAAGAGCGGCACGAGGTGGTCGACGATGTGGAACTCCGGGTCGTACTGGCGCCCCAGGCCCTCGAGCGTGATCAGCGTCTTGAACATCAGCGACAGGTCCGCCGGCAGCACGATCGAGTGCTCGCGCATGATCGCAGAGAACTGCCGGATCACGGTGCCGATGCGAATGTCCTTCAGCATCGCCCCTTCGTAGTCGAAGACGAGCTGGTTCACGTCCGCGGCGAGCTTCGTCTCGTCCACGTACGCGTCGCCTGCCCAGTCGAGCAGCACTTCCAGCATCGGCTCCTCGTCCATGCGCGCTACGCCCGTGAGCAGGTCGACCACCTGCTTGCGCCGCTGCACCGAGAGGCGTCCGACCATGCCGAAGTCGATGACGACGATGCGGTTTCCGGGCAGGTAGAAGACGTTTCCCGGGTGCGGATCGGCATGGAAGAAGCCGTCCACCAGGATCATCTTGAGGAACGCCTCGGCCGCGCGCGCACCGAGCACCTGGCGGTCCAGGCCCGCGGCCGTCACCGCTGCGGGATCGGTCGCCGGCACGCCCTCGACATGCTGCTGCACCAGCAGCGTCTCGCTCGTCCACTGCGGGTACACCGTGGGGATCACGATGTGCGGGTCGCCTTCGAAATTCTTCGCGAAGCGCTCGATGTTGCGGGTCTCCGTGGCGAAATCGGCCTCGCGCTCGAGCGCGTGTGCGAACTGCTTGGCGATCTCGACCGGCTGGTAACGCCTCGCTTCGGAAATCTCGGACTCGATCAGCTCGGCGAGCTGGCGCAGGATGCGCAGGTCGGCTTCGACTGTCGCCCGCACGCCCGGGCGCCGGATCTTGAGCACGACCGGCGTTCCGTCCTGCAGCTTCGCGCGATGTACCTGCGCGATCGAGGCCGAGCCGCTCGCATGCGCGTCCAAATCCCGGAACACCTCGAACGGCGAGCATCCGAGCGAGCGCTCGAGGTCGGGCAGCAGTTCCTCGAACGGCACCGCGGGCACCTCGGCGTGCAATTTCTCGAACTCGGCGATCCAGGACGGTGGAAACAGGTCGACGCGCGTCGCCATCACCTGCCCGAGCTTGACGAACGTGGGGCCGAGCTCTTCGAGCGCGATGCGCACGCGCTGCGCCGGCTCGAGACGCACCGACTCGACGGCTTCGCCCCAGCGCAGGATCTGGCCTGCGCGCTCGAGCATCCCCGCGATGCCCATGCGCTGCACGAACCCGCCAAGGCCATGCCGGATCAGCACCGAGCTGATCTGGTGCAGGCGCGGGAGATCCCGCATCGCGCCGAGCGTTTCGCGCAGCACGCGGGCTCCTCAGACCGGTTTCTTGTCGGAGGGCTCGCCTTCGGGTTTGCGGATCGCGTCGGCGATGCCGCCGAGCACCCCGGCCGCAAGCAGCGCGAAGCGCGCGCCGAATTCGCCTGCGGCCTGCAGCCCTGCGAGCGTCACGTCGAGCGAGGCGACCGAGGCGCGCTGCGCGAATTCAGTCAGCGTGGAGGCGACCTGGCGACCCGTCTCGGTGCCGGTGCGCCGCGCTTCGCTGAGCACCGCGCGCAGCTCGGGTTGAACCGTCTTGCCGGCCGCGTCGGCGACTTGCGTCACCGTCGCCAGAAAATCCTCCTCCAGCCGCTTCATGCTGGCGAGCGCGGCCTTGAGGTCGCTCTCGGTGAATCCGCGCCCGGTGGCGACGATCTGGCGCAGCGCCGTCTGGCCCGCCTCGGCGGACTTGCGCAGCGCCTCGTCGAGGCCGCGAAACGCATCCGCGAGCGACTGCCTTACTTCCGCGCGGCTCGACTCGGCGCCGAGCGCGATTCCTTCGCTAACTGCCTGCACGACCTCGCGCACACCCTTGGAGTCGAAGCGGCGGCTGCGCAGGGCCTCGAGCGTCAGATCATGGACCCGCTCGCGGATCCCGATTCCTGCACGCACGGATTCACTCGCCTGCCGGGTGATGCTTTCGGACGTGGGTTGTTGCGGATTCTCCATGGCATCTCCTCGATCGGAAAGCGCGGCCCTCGGCGGCAAGTGTAGCGCCGCTCGATCAGCCGGCGGGAGCCCTTTTGTGCCAATCGGTCGCCTGCTGGTACGCATGCCCGGCGCGAAGCGCGGTCGCATCGTCGTGGGGCCGTGCAAGCAGCTGCATGCCGATCGGCAATCCCGCTTTGGTGAAGCCGGCATTCACCGACACCGCCGGCACGCCAAGCAGGTTGACCGGCCGCGTGAGGCGTGTCGTCCTGCCGAGCATTGCGACCGCCTCCGGACCCGCACCGAGGTCCGTCTCGGCGATGGTCGGGGTCTGGAACGACACCACGGGCGCATGCAGCAAGTCGACCTTGGAGAGCACCTGCGCGCAGAATTCCCGCAGCGCAACGCCGCGCAGGCGCAACGCATCCAGGTAGGACGCCGCGGCGACCGCCAGGCCCTGCTCGAGCCTGCCGCGGACCTGCTCGGAGTAGTCCTGTGGGCACGTTCTCAGCCAGGTGCCGTGACAGGCCGCCGCTTCGGCGGAAATGACGATCGTGCTCGCGGCATTCCATGGCGCAATGTCGGGCACGTCGACGTCGATCACGGTCGCGCCGAGACGCCGGAACGTCTCGAGCGACGCCTGCATCGCGGCGGCGATCTCCGGGTCGCAGTCATCGTAGAAAAACTGGCGCGGCCTGCCGATGCGCAAGCCGGCGATCGGCCGCTCGAGCGCGCCGAGGTAGTCGGGAACCGGGCGCGTCTCGCAAGTCGGGTCGCGCGCGTCGGCGCCCGCGATCACCTGCAGCAGCAGCGCGCAGTCCTCGACCGTGCGGGCGAGCGGCCCGACGGTGTCGAGCGAAAACGACAGCGGCATCGCACCCGCGCGCGACACCCTGCCGTACGTGGGCTTGATCCCGGAGACCCCGCAGAAGTGCGCCGGCAGCCGGATCGATCCGCCGGTGTCGGAGCCGAGCGCGGCGAACGTCGCGCGCGCGGCTACCGCGGTGCCGGAGCCCGATGAAGAGCCGCCCGTAATCCGGGCCGGGTCCCACGCGTTGCGGACATGGCCGGTATGCCAGTTATGGCCGGTCGGACCGAACGCGAATTCGACCATGTTGAGCACGCCGAACTGAATCGCGCCTGCTGCGTCGAGCCGCTCGAGCACCGTCGCGGTCGAGGCCGCCGGCCGCTCGCGCAGGATCTTCGAGCCGCACGCCGAGATCACGCCGCGCCGGTAGTACATGTCCTTGTGCGCCATCGGCACGCCATGCAGCGGCCCGCGCAGCGCACCGCGCGCGAGATCCTGATCGGCGAGGCGCGCGGCGGCGAGCGCAAGCTCGTCGTCGCTGCGAACGAGGCAGTTCAAGCGCGGATGCACGGCTTTCATGCGACCGAGCGCAGCCTCCGTCGCGGCAACGCAGGTGACTCTCTTCTCGCGGATCGCCCGCGCCAGTTGCGCCGCGGAGAGCTCGAGGATCGCCTCCGGCGTCACGGCGCGTTCCTCTTCTGCTCCACGGTGAAGCCTGCCGGTTCCTCCTCGAACGCAAGCCGCGCATACCCAGGCGCCGCCGCCTTCAGAACCGCGGAGAGCAGCGCGGCGTACTTCTGCGCGCGTGCCGGCTCGGTAACGACGCCCTGCGCAGCGAGCGTCGCAACGACGCATTCCGTCGTGAGGTCCTTCTCCATGCAGCCTCCTTCCCGTTACAGTGTCACGCGCGGCGGCGCGCCCGTGCCGGGCGCAAGCCGTCCATCATCGACCGGTTCGCCGACCACCTGCCGGATCGGCACCAGTCCTCCCCAGATCGGCAATGCGTAGTCTTCCTCGTCATCGATCGGCGGCCCGGTGCGGACCTTCGCCGAGGCCTCCTCGATGTGCATGCCGAGCACGGTCATCGCTTTCAGCTCCTGCTTCGTGACCGGCCGCAACCCGTTCCAGCGCCCCGGGTAGACGCGCTCCACGAACGCCTCCATCTTCGCGAGCTTGTCTTGCGGCGCCTCGATCTTGTGGGGCTTGCCATAGAGCATCGCGGAGCGATAGTTGACCGACTTGTGAAAGCCCGAGCGCGCGACCACCAGCGCGTCGAGCAGCGTCACGGTCAGGCACACCTCGGGAGATTTCTCCTGGGCGAGCAACATCCGGCTTTTCGACGAGCCGTGCCAGTAGACCGAATCGCCCTCGCGCCAGTACGCGGTGGGCGTCACGTACGGCTGGCGGCCGATCACGTAGCCGATGTGGCAGACGAAGCCCGCATCGAGGATCGCGTACACGGATTCGCGATCGTAGTGGGCGCGCTTGGGCAGGCGCTTGATGCGGGAACGGGCGGTCGGCGCGAATGCTTTCATGGTCTGGCGCGGTAAACTGGGAAAGATTGCATGTTACCGCGCAGCGAAATCGACGAGTGGCTGAAATCGGCGCCGGAAGCGAAACCGGACTTCCAATCCGATCGCGCCGCATTCAGCGCCTTCTGGACTCGCGCCGAGGCGCTGCGCGCGAAACTGCCGTCGAAGGCGAAGCGCTCCGCGGAAGAAGCGGCAGCGGCGGCGGACATCTTCGGTCCTGCTCGAGCCGCGCGCGCGCGGTTCCTGCGCGCGCATGCCGCGCGCGTGTACGACGTCCTTACGTCCGGCCACACGCAGTTCGTGCGGATAGACGAACTTTGCCGCCGTGCGGGCGTCGAGTTCCCGGGCCTCGTCCCCAGCGAGCAGGCGCTCGCGGCGGAATCCGGCTATTTGCAGGGCGACAAGGACGGCCTCGAGATCGACCAGGGCCTGTTCTTCTCGCACGTTCTCGGCGACGAACGCTCGGGAATGCACCTGTGCCACGCGATGTTGCTGCCGCGCGCCGACTCGAGCGCGCGTTTCGCGGAATTCGATCGTACCGGCCAGCTCGACCTTCCCGGCGTGAGCCTGAAGCGCTCCGGCAAGGCGTCCGTGCTGACGATCCGGAATCCGCGCTTCCTGAACGCTGAGGACGAAACGACGACCCCGGGCCTCGAGACCGCGGTCGACCTCGCGCTGCTCGATCCGCGCACCGAGGTTTGCGTGCTGCGCGGCGGAATAGTCGAGCATCCCAAGTACGCCGGGCGGCGATTGTTCGGCGCCGGCATCAACCTGACGCACCTGTACCAGGGAAAGATCCGCTATCTCTGGTATTTGATCCGCGACTTCGGGCTCGTCAACAAGTTCTATCGCGGGCTCGCCAAGCCCGATGTGTCGCCCGAAGAGGATTCGATCGAGAAGCTATGGATCGCCGCGGTCGAAGGCTTC
>DASYPC010000446.1:0-1834 GCA_036007105.1 Burkholderiales bacterium
ATGACCTGGGCGCCGCTCTCGACCTGCTGGCGCGCCACCGTCAGCGCTTCCGCATAGTTTCCGGCGAGCACCAGGCGCGCGAATGCTCGCGACCCGGTTACGTTGGTTCGCTCGCCGACATTGACGAACAACGATTCCGGCCCGACGTTGAGCGGCTCGAGGCCGGAAAGGCGCAGCATCTTCGGGCGCTCGGGGATGGCGCGCGGAGCCACGTCACGCAGCGCCGCGGCGATGGCCGCGATGTGCGCCGGCGTCGTGCCGCAGCAGCCGCCGGCGAGATTGAGCAGCCCGGCCTGCGCCCACTCGCCGATATGACGCGCCATCGACTCCGGCGTGTCGTCGTACTCGCCGAAGGCGTTCGGCAGTCCTGCGTTGGGATAGCAGGAGACGTGGGTCTGCGCGACCCCGGACAATTCCTCGACGTATTGGCGAAGCTCCTTGGCGCCGAGCGCGCAGTTCAGCCCGACCACCAGCGGCTCGGCATGGCGCACCGAGTTGTAGAAGGCTTCGGTGGTCTGACCGGACAGGGTGCGGCCTGAAGCGTCCGTGATCGTCCCCGACACGATCAGCGGTACCCGGACCCCGCGCTCTTCGAGCAGGGTTTGCAAGGCAAAGAGCGCAGCCTTCGCGTTCAGCGTATCGAATACAGTTTCGACGAGCAGCACGTCGGCGCCACCGTCGAGCAGGCCCCGCGCAGCCTCCGTGTACGCTGCAACGAGCGCATCGAAGGTGATGTTGCGGAAACCCGGGTCATTGACGTCGGGCGAGATCGAGGCCGTCTTCGAGGTGGGACCGAGCGCGCCGGCGACGAACCGCGGCCGCGACGGGTTCTTGTCCTGCCATTCCAGAGCGGTCGCTTTCGCCAGTTGCGCGGCTGCGAGGTTCAGCTCATAGGCAAGTGCCTGCATACCGTAGTCGGCGAGCGAGACCGCGGTCGCGTTGAACGTGTTGGTGCTGATCAGGTCGGCGCCCGCTTCGAGGTAACCCTCATGAATGCGACGCACGATCTGCGGTTGCGTCAGCACCAGGAGGTCGTTATTGCCGCGCAACTCCTTCGGCCAGTCGCGAAAGCGTTTGCCGCGGAATTGCGCCTCGCTCAAGCGCTCCGCCTGGATCATGGTGCCCATCGCGCCGTCGAGCAAGAGAATGCGCTCGGCGAGGAGCGATGCGAGCAAGGCTGCGTGTTGCGGCTGGTTCATCAGCGATCCAAAAAGCGTCCGCTCAGCTTTTGCGCCAGAAAAACGAGCCGCGGGGATGGACTGCGAGGCGCGTCTCTTTAGCGGCATTTCTTTGTCCCCGCCCGGTCCGCGGTGCGGCGCCCGCAAGCTGAACATCAAATCGGCGCAATCGCAGTGTGCCGACAAAGACGAATGCCGTCAACCGCTTAGAGCATATAATGGCGCCCCCATGAAAAATCTCGCACCGCGCCAGGCGCACGAGTTCCTGCACGCACACGCAGATGCGCTGCTGATCGATTGCCGCAGCGAGATGGAATACCTGTTCGTCGGCCACCCGCTCGGTGCACTCCACGTCGCCTGGAACGACGGTCCGGACTGGGAGGTCAATCCCCATTTCGTCGGCCAGGTGAGAAAGCTTGCGGGAACGAATCACGCGACCCGGCCCGTCGTGCTCATCTGCCGCAGCGGCAACCGGTCGCACGAAGCCGGCGAAGCGCTCGAGCGGGCGGGCTTCGCCGAGGTGTATCACGTGACGCATGGCTTCGAAGGCGAGCTCGACGAAAAGCGTCATCGCGGGACGACGACCGGCTGGCGCTTCGAGGGATTGCCCTGGGAGCAGTGTTGACGCAGGAACTGCTGTAGGGTTTCGCGCGTGG
>DASYPC010000447.1:0-1891 GCA_036007105.1 Burkholderiales bacterium
CGCTGCTGCTGTACATCGACCATCGCCTGCATAGGCGCACTTAGGTGCGAATTCATTCGCACGCTGCGTGGGCGGAAACGACGCGGCCGAATGAATTTAGACCTACGGCGCGATCGAGGCGCCCGCAATGCGGTTTCGCGCGAACGCCTGGGCGACGAAGCCGCAGGCCTTCATCTCCTCCATGAAGTCGTACAGATAGTTCGCGCCGGCTTCGCGGCCGCGCGGCGTTCCCATCGCCTGATTGATCGCCATGAACCGGCCGGGGAGCATGCGCAATCCGGGAATGCGTCGCGCATCGGCCTCGAGCTGAGGCTTGACGCCTGCGACGCTGTCGAGCTTCCCCGCGACCCAAAGATCCATGACCGCATCGGACGTAGCGGCGCGGACGATCGTCGCCTGCTTCAACTCGCGCGAGAGAAAAAGGTCGTAGGCGCTGCCCACGATGACGCCGACGCGCATGCCCGGACGATCGACTTCGGAGGTGCTGAGAATCGGCGAAGCCGTCGCGACGAGGTAGACGCCCTCGATCACGGCATAGGGCGCAGTGAAGCTGATGTCGGCCGCGCGCAGCGGGTCGATCGCCAGAAAACAGACGTCCCACGCCTGCGACTTGAGCCCTTCGACCACCTTGCCCGCCGCGTCGTACGGCACGAACTCGATCGCAACGTCCAAGCGCCGCGCAAGCTCGCGCGCGAGGTCAACCGAGATGCCGCAAGGCTCGCCGGTCGCCGCGTCCCTGCCTGCGAGCACCGGGTTGCCGAAGTTGATTGCGGCGCGGAGCTTGCCCGTCGGGGCGAGGTCGGCAACGGCGGCGGTGGGAGCCATGGACGTCATCAGTGGATCAGCCGGCAAGCCCCATCTTTTCGAGGAACGGCTGCCAGCGCGCGTCGGCGTTCACACGGTGCAGCAGCGGATCTACCTTCATCATGCTCAGGCCGGGATCGCGCTGCGCGTACGCGCGCTCCATCCATTGAAAGGCGAGGTCCGCTTCATTTCGGTAGGCGTGGGCCTCCGCGATCTGATAGGCCTCGCCGTCCGCTTCCTTGTCGATCAGCTCCTTCAGCGCTGCATGCGACTCCGCCGACAACCCGCGCGCGTGTTGTGCCAGCGTCAGGCCCAGCCGACGGTAGGTGCCGGCTCCCCCTTGGAATGCTTCCAACGCTTCGTCGAGCCGCCCCTGCTGGAGGCGTACAAGGCCGAGATAATAGTGCGCGTGGCTATCGTGCGGGTTGAGTTCGAGCGTCTTTTTCATCGCCGCCTCAGCCTCCTCCAGGCGACCGGCGCAAAAGCACCAGCGTCCGAGGGATCGGTAAACCGGCACGGCTAAGGGGTCGAGTGCTGCCGCCCGTCGAAGCAGCGCGATCGTCTCGTCCATCCGACCGAGAAATCCTGCCAGAATCGCAGTGCTGCGTATGATCCGCGCATTTCCCGGCGCAAGCTCGAGCGCTCGACGTAATGACACGTCCGCTCCGCGCCATTCCCAATCGTAGAGCATGAGAATCTCGCCGAGTGCTGCATGCGCCTCTGCGAGATCGGGCTCCAGCTGCAGGGCCCGCTCTGCCGCTTCCCGCGCCTTGCCGAAGCCCTCCGCGATCGGCAACCAGGAATACCCGGCCTGAGTGGCGTAGGCGCGCGACAGCCCGGCCCACGCCAGCGCGTACTGCGGGTCCACTTCCAGCGCGTGGCGGTAATGCTCGACCGCCTTCGCCGTGTCTTCTTGCGTCAGGCGATCCTCGAAGAAACGCGCTTGGAGGTAAAGCCGGTACGCCTCCACGTTCTCGCCTCGGCCTTTCGCCGCAGCCTGCACCTCCGCCTTCGCCGCCGCACTGGCCGACGGTTCCCGCTTCTCTCCCAGCAGCGCCGACCGCAGCTCTTTCACCACCGACTGCGC
>DASYPC010000448.1:0-8874 GCA_036007105.1 Burkholderiales bacterium
TTGGGTTGCGTCGGAAGCCCCGAAATGGCCGGCGCCTTCGCCGCGTCCGCCTCCTTGGCAGCGGGCTTCGGCTTGGACAGGAACGGGATCGGGGTCTTGTTGACGAAGAACGCCACGCCGAGCGCGATCGCGAGCCCGGTCACGAGACCGACGCCCAGGCCGAGCAGAAAATTCCCCTTGGTGCGACCCCGCCCCGCAGGCTTTGCAGACTTGCGCATCACATCTTCTCCGGCGCCCGGACGCCCAGCAGCGAAAGCCCGTTGGCGAGCGTCTGGCGCACTGCGGCGCATAGCGCAAGACGCGCGTCGCGCAGCGGCTCGTCATCGACGAGAATCCGCTCGGCATTATAGTAGCCGTGGAACTCGCCAGCGAGCTCGCGCAGGTAGAACGCGATCGAGTGCGGCGCGAACTCCTGCGCCGCGGCCCGCGCGAGCTCCGGGAACTCCGCAATCCGCTGTGCAAGCGCGAGCTCGCGCTCCAGCGCCAGCGGCGCAAGTGCGACGCCCTTCAGGCGCGACGCATCTCCGCCCCACTGTGCGCACACGCTGCAGACGCGGGCATGCGCATACTGCACGTAATACACCGGGTTTTCCTCGCTCTTGGCGAGCGCCAGATCGATATCGAAGACGAAATCGGCGTCCGCCTTGCGCGAGACGAGGAAGAAACGCACCGCGTCGCGCCCCGCCCAGTCGATCAGGTCGCGCAGCGTCACGTAGGTTCCTGCACGCTTGGAGATCCGCACCTCCTCCCCGCCGCGCACCACCTTGACGAGGCTGTGCAGCACATAGTCCGGGTAGCCGGCGGGAATGCCGAGGCCGAGCGCCTGCAGGCCCGCGCGCACGCGCGTCACGGTGCTGTGATGATCGCTCCCCTGGACGTCGATTACACGGCGAAAGCCGCGCTGCCACTTGGTGACGTGGTAGGCGACATCGGGAACGAAATAGGTGAAGCTGCCGTCGGACTTGCGCACGACGCGATCCTTGTCGTCCCCGTAGTCGGTGGTGCGCAGCCACAGCGCACCATCCTTCTCGTAGGTTTTCGCGTTTGCGGCAAGCCGGGTCACGACTTCCTCGACCTTGCCCTCTGTGTACAGGCTCGATTCGAGAAAATACTCGTCAAACTTGACGCCGAACGCCTGCAGGTCGGCATCCTGCTCGGCGCGCAGGTAGGCGACGGCGAACTTGCGGACCGCCTCGACGTCTGCCGCGTCGCCATTCTTCGAGAGATAGTCCCTGGCGATGTCCTCGATGTATTCGCCGTTGTAGCCTTCCCCGGGCCACCCTGGCTCGCCGGGGCGGATTCCGCGCGCGCGCGCCTGCACCGACAGCGTGAGCTTCTCGATCTGCGCGCCCGCATCGTTGTAGTAGAACTCGCGCGTCACCGCGCAGCCCTGCGCTTCGAGCAGCGCGGCGATCGCGTCCCCAAGCGCCGCCTGGCGCCCGTGCCCGACGTGCAGCGGTCCCGTCGGGTTGGCGGAAACGAATTCCACCTGGACTTTCTCCGCCGTACGAGCGTGCGCATGGCCGAACCGGGCGCCTTCGGCGAGTGCGCGCGCCACGATCGCCAGCTTGGCGCGCGGCGCAAGGCGCAGGTTGATGAATCCCGGGCCGGCGACTTCCACTTCGCGGATATCGCCCGCCGCGTATCCCGGCAGCGCGCGCAGCGCCGCGACGAGGCTGGCCGCGAGCTCGCGCGGATTCCTGCGCAGGCGCTTGCCGAGCTGCAGCGCCACGTTGCAGGCGATGTCGCCGTGGGCCGCCTCGCGTGGGCGCTCGAGCACGATCTCTACCTGCGCGGCATCCGGCGCAACCTGCGCCAGCGCTTCGCGCAGCAGCGCAACGACCTGTGCTTTCGCGTCCATTCGAAAAGGCGCGGATTATAAACCGCGCACTCAGGCGAACTCGATCGGATCGATGTCCAGATGCCAGCGGACCTGCCGCCCCGGCAACGCCTGCAACGTCTCGCGCAGGTTGCGCGCGTACTCCTGGAGCGCCCGGCGGGACCTGGACTGCGCAATCAGCTGCGCACGCTCGAGCCCGGCACGGCGCGTGATGACGAGCGGCACCGGGTCGTAGGCATCAACCGTCCCCGGCGGCGCGACGAGTCGCTTCGTTTCGCGCAGGAATTCGAGCGCAGCGTCGAGCTTCGTGGCTTCGGCGCGCAGCGCCAGCTCGAACACGAACGGAGGGAATCCGCTCGCCTCGCGCTCGGCGAGCAGCGAGGCCGCAAACCCGGCGAAATCGTGACGCGCGAGTGCGGAAAAAAGCGGGTGCGCAGGATAGCGGGTCTGGACCCGCACCTCGCCGGGTTCTTCGCGCCGGCCGGCGCGCCCCGCCACCTGGACGAGCGTCGAGAAGAGCCGCTCGGTCGCCCGGTAGTCGGTGGAGAAGAGCGCATTGTCGGCGTCCAGCACGCAAACGAGCGTCAGTTGCGGGAAGTCGTGCCCCTTGGCGAGCAGCTGCGTGCCAACGAGGATGTCGGCGTCGCCCCGGCGAACGTCCTCGAGCGTCTGCGCGAGCGCCGCCCGCCGCCTCGCGACGTCGCGATCGATGCGCACGATGCGGGCCGAGGGAAAGAGGCCGGCGATCGTTTCCTCGATCCGCTGGGTGCCCCGGCCGACCGGACGCAGGTCGGCATTGCCGCAGGTCGGGCAAAAGCGCGGCACGGCGTGCTCCGCGCCGCAATGGTGGCAGCGCAGGCACCGGTCCGCGGTATGCAGCACGAGTCGCGCCGTGCAGCGCAAGCAGCCCGCGGCCCAGCCGCAGGCCTCGCACGCGAGCACCGGCGCGTAGCCGCGCCGGTTGATGAAGAGGAGGCTCTGCTCGCCGAGCGCAAGGCGGTTGCGGATCGCTTCGATCGAAGAGCTCGCCAGGCCGTGCTGAACCGGCTCCGCGCGCAGGTCGACGGCGTGAATGCGCGGAAGGCGCGCTCCCGGCACGGCGCGCTCCGGCAGCTCGACCTGCTCGTAGCGACCGGAGAGTGCGTTTTGCCAGCTCTCGAGCGATGGCGTGGCGGTGCCGAGGATCACCGGGCAGCGAGCGCGCTTGGCGAGAGCGACCGCTGCGTCGCGCGCGGAGTAGCGCAACCCCTCCTGTTGCTTGAACGACGTATCGTGCTCTTCGTCGACGACCACGAGGCCGAGGCGCGGCATGGGCCCGAGCACCGCGAGCCGCGTTCCGAGCACGATGCCGGCATCGCCCGTTGCTGCCGCGAGCCATGCCGAAGTCCGCGCGACCTCTTCGAGCCCGCTATGCATCACGACGATGCGAGCCTCCGGGAACGCGCCGCGGATCCGTCCCTCCAGTTGCGGGGTCAGGCTGATCTCGGGTACCAGCACCAAGGCCTGCGCCCCTCGCTCGAGGACGCGCGCGATGAGTTGCAGGTAGACCTCGGTCTTCCCGCTGCCTGTCACACCATGCAGCAGGAAAGCGCGAAACGATCCGAGGACGCTGCCGATTTTCTGCACCGTATCGGCTTGTGCCGCGGTCGGCAGATGCGTGGGTACGAAACGCGTTCCCGAAGGCGTGGAAGCGACCGCGGCACGGATTTTCTTCGGCAAGGGTCGCAGCGAGCGCAGCCGCGGGGGTAGCGCGCCGACGGCGGTCTCACCGAATGGCCGCTGATAGTAGCCGGCAAGGAATCGCATGAAATCGAGCCAGTGGCGTGGAAGGCGCGGCGCCCCGTCGAGCACGCGGGCGATCTCCTTGAGCTTGCTTTCCTCGACGTCGCTCTGCGATGCAGCTTCAACCGCGATGCCGACGCGCTGGCGGGTGCCGAACGGAACTGCGACCCGATCGCCCGGCTCCACGACAAGAGCCTGCGGCGGCAAATAATCGAAAAGAGTATCGAGCGGCACATCCAAGGCCACGCGCAACACTCTCATGGCGCTAGTGCGAGCCCTTTACTGCGCGTAGTATTCTCCTACGCCACCAATGGGTTAGTTGGCCGACTTGAATTGCCGCATTGCATAGCTGTCCGTACCTATTGCATGCAAACGGCATTTTGGGCGAACGCGGACCTGTGGATAGGATTGTGGGTAAACAGCCCTTCGCATCGAATGTTATCCACCGCTGAGAGGGAAAAATCGGCCGTTGCCCGTCGGTGAACACGATTTACGCCGTGGACTCATAGGCTTACTCGCGTTGTAGCATTCGCGCTACGTATGTAGGTGATTTTCCAAAGGGAACGGCGTTTTTGTGAATAACTCAGGTACTTCACGCTACTGTGCTGCGAAGCCGTTCGCTGTAAGTGCGCACTTCGTCCACAACAGCCAGCACGGTGTCGATCGATGCGTGCGGGGTGATCCCATGACCGAGGTTGAAGACATGTCCGGGCTCGCCGCGATCTGCGTCCAGCACTCGCCGCGCTTCGATGCGCGCGGCCTCGGGCGACGCCAAAAGCACTGCGGGATCCAGATTTCCCTGCAAAGAGACGCGCGCACCGACACGGCGCCGGGCGCGCGAGAGATCGGTCGACCAATCGACTCCGAGCGCATCGCAGCCCGCGCTCGCCATCACTTCGAGCCATTCGCCGCCGCCTTTGGTGAACAGGATGACCGGAACGCGCCGGCCTTCGTTTTCGCGCACCAGTCCGGCGATCACACGCCGAACGTAGGCGAGCGAGAACTCCTCGTACGCGGCGGTGCTGAGATTTCCGCCCCAGGTGTCGAAGATCATCACCACTTGCGCGCCGGCTTCGATTTGCGCGTTGAGATAATCTGCGACGGCGCGCGCGTTGACTTCGAGTATCCGGTGCAGAAGGTCCGGCCGCGCGTAGAGCATCGTCTTCAGCGTCCGGAAGTCGTCGCCTCCGCCGCCTTCGACCATATAGCAGGCGAGCGTGTAGGGACTGCCCGAAAAGCCGATCAGCGGAACCCGGCCGGCGAGCGCGCGCCGAACCTCGCGCACTGCATCGAGCACGTAGCGCAGTTCCGCGGTCGGGTCCGGCGCGCCGAGGCGCGCGATCGACTGCTCGTCGCGCAGCGGGCGCTCGAACCGCGGCCCTTCCCCGGCAGTGAACTGCAGCCCCAAGCCCATCGCGTCGGGGATGGTCAGGATGTCTGAGAAAAGGATCGCTGCATCGAGCGCAAAGCGCTGCAGCGGCTGCAGGGTCACCTCACACGCAAGCGACGGCGTCTTCGCCAGCGCGAGAAAGCTTCCGGCGCGCTCGCGGGTCGCGTTGTACTCCGGAAGATAGCGGCCTGCCTGCCGCATCAGCCAGATCGGCGTGCGCGTAACCGGTTCGCGCGCGAGCGCTCGCAGCAGCGTGTCGTTTTCGAGCGGGCTCACGCAAGCAGCTTGCCGATCAGGCGCCATTCGGACGCACTGACGGGTGTGATCGAAAGCCGGTTGCCCGGGCGCAGCAGCCGCATTTTCGCGAGCCCCTTCAACTGGCGCAGCTCGGCAAGCGGAAGGAGTCGGGTCTTGCGAACTGCGCGCACGTCGACGTTGAACCAGCGTGGTGCGTCTCGCTTCGCAGCAGCGTCGTAGTACGGGCTCTTCTTGTCGAACTGGGTTTCATCCGGATAGGCGGCCGAAGCAATTTCGGCCAGCCCGGCCACACCCGGCACTTCGCAGCTCGAGTGGTAGAACAGCACGCCATCTCCGATGCGCATCTGGTCGCGCATGAAATTGCGCGCCTGGTAGTTGCGCACGCCGCTCCACGGCGTCGTCCGGCTGCGCGCCGCGAGCACGTCGTCGATCGAGCACTCGTCGGGCTCCGATTTCATCAACCAATACTTCATTGATGGGTTTTCCAGACGTTCGCATTGCTGTGCGGCACTACAGTGACGCACTGCAATGCATTCAGTATTTCCCTTGGGGGTGCCCCCCGCTCGTGCCGGTGGACTCGGCTCCCGAACCCCGCCAAACAGGGTGGTTGCTTACCGGTCACATCAGGTTCATCCAGCACGCATTGGCGTGGGACGATCACAACAGTGACGCTAAGGGCCGCAACCTCAGGAAGCTATCGGTTCGGAAAAATTGAGCCCGGTCGAACACAGCAGGGGGCATTGGAACTAGAACAGCTTCTCCTGCTTGCCAAGGACAGAATCGAGCTTCGCCTCGACCGCGGCGATTCTACGCTTCGCCTCCCCGATGTCAAAGCCGCCGCCGAATTTCATGGTGAGAAGTTCGTGCGCGATGTTGAGCGCCGCCATCACCGCGATGCGCTCGGTGCCGGAGACTTTGCCGGCATTGCGGATCTCTGCCATCTTCGCATCGAGATAGGCCGCGGTGCGCAGCAGCGCATCGCGTTCGCCGTCCTCGCAGGCCACCTTGTAGGTGCGCCCGAGAATCGTGATGTCGAGCGTCTTGGCGCTTTCGGGCATCGCGGCGTCAGTCCGGCAGGCGCTCGATCAGCAACGCAAGCTTTGCGCGCGCCGAGTCAAGCCGCTCGTTGAGGCGTTTCGCGTCGCCCTGCGCCGCGACGAGCTGCTGGCGCAAGTCGGTGTTCTCGGCGCGCAGGCGTTCGCACAGGCTGACGAACTGCGCAACCTTGGCTTCGAGCGAGGCGAAGTCGGCATCCACGCCCGCACAATATGTTTCAAATTCGCCGCAGCGTCAAGAAATAAGGGCAGGTTCTGAATGTGTTTCCTGATCCGGCGGTGCGGCGCGCGCCGGGACGCGCCCTACGCCCTATAATGCATCCGCTGCACGGTGTCCCCGCGGGAAGTTCGTTCCCTCGGGGATGAAACGGGAAACAGGTGCGCGCGTCCGCAAGCCGGACGCCGCAATGCCTGTACTGCCCCCGCAACGGTAGGCGAGAGGGTGCACAGCAAGGCCACTGCGAGATCGATCGCTCGCGGGAAGGCCGTGCACCTGGCGGAACGCTTCCGCCGCTCGCGAGTCCGGAGACCGGCCTTGCAGTCCATCAACCCACTTGCGGCGTCGGGGACGACGCCAGGGAGGAAGACATGCATCCGGCTACAGCCGCGGCTCACGCAGCCGCACCCGTCCGTCTTGTCGCAGCGCTCGCGCTAGTTCCGCTCATCGCAGTCGCCCAGCCAATCCCGGAATACGATGCAGTCGTCGTCACTGCTACGCGGACCGAGCAGCGCGTTCGCGACGCGATCCCGCACACCACGGTCATCACGGCGAGCGAGATCCGCGACTCGGGCGCCGTCGATTTGCCGTCGCTGCTGCGACGCGAGGCGGGCTTCGAGTTCTCGCAGAACGGGGGCATAGGCACAACCAGCTCCACCTTTCTGCGCGGCGCTGCAACGAACCAAGTGCTCGTGCTGGTCGACGGTGTACGCGTATCCAGCCTGACGACTGGCGCCACTGCGCTCGACCAACTGATGCTCGATCAGGTCGAGCGCGTCGAAATCGTGCGCGGCAGTGTCTCGAGCCTGTATGGGTCGGGCGCAATTGGTGGCGTGATCCAGGTGTTCACCCACCGCGGCCGGGGCGAGCCACGAGCGAGCCTGGACATCGGGGCGGGCGAGCAAGGCGCGCAGCGCCTGCGACTCGCCTATTCCGGGGAGGTGCGCGACACGCGCTTCGCGGTCAACCTGTCGCACTACGCCACCGAGGGGTTCTCGGCGCAGAACCCCGCCAACTCACCGACTACCAATCCTGATCGAGACGGCTACCGCAACCTGTCGCTGTCGGCGAGCCTCGCCCACCGGTTTAATGCCGACCACGAGGCGGGCGCGCGCTACTTTTCGAGTGACGGACGGGTCGAGTTCGACAACGCTTTCGCAGCGTCGGTGAACGACCTGCACACCGCCGACGCGCGCGTAGAAGCCTGGACGATCTACACGCACAACCGCATTGCTCCGCGCTGGCTTTCCAAACTGAGCTACTCGGAAGGTCGCGACGAGTTCAAGGGCTTTCTGAACGGCGCGGTGACCAGTCGCACGAAGACCGACAACGCCCAGATTACGTGGCAAAACGACATCACGCTCGGGAGCGAGCAGACCGCCACCGTGGGTCTTGAGAGACTGCGCCAATCCGTGGAGAGCACGACGGCGTACGGCCGTTCTGGGCGCGACGTCGACGCGCTCTTTCTCGGATATCAGGGCCGCTTCGGGCGTCACGCGCTGCAGCTCAACGCGCGCAACGAGGATTACTCCGACTTCGGCGAGGCGCGTACGCATTACGCCGGCTACGGTTTTGAGCTCACCGACGCAGTGCGATTGACTGCGGCCAGTGCCAAGGCCTTCCGCGCCCCGACGTTCAATGAGCTGTTCTTTCCATTCGGGATCGGCAATCCGAACCTGCGGCCGGAACGTTCGCGCAGCTTCGAGGTGGGAGTGCAATACGCGTCGGGACCCCATTTGCTGCGCGCCGTCGCGTTCCACGCGCGCATGACCGACCTCATCAACCCGTTTCCGATCTTCAACATCAACAACGCAGTCATCGACGGAGTCGAAATCTCGTACCGCGGGACGCTTGCCGGGGCGGACGTGAAGGCGAGCTTCACGCTGCAGGACCCGACCCAGCACACGGCGAGCACGCACCTGCAGCTCATCCGGCGCTCGAAGTCCTTTGGCAGCTTCAGCGTTGCCAGGAATTTCGGCCCTTGGCGGCTGGGCGCGGAGCTGCAGGCGAGCGGCAAGCGGTTCGACAATGACATCATCACGTTTTCGAGAACCGAGCTGGGGCCCTACGAAGTGTTCAATCTCACTGCACGCTACCAGTTCGGCAAGCAGACCGCGCTTTCCGCGCGTCTCGAAAACGCGTTCGACAAGCAATACACGCTGGCCCACGGCTTCAACACACAGGGTCGCAAACTCAGCGTGAACCTCAGCCATCACTTCTGATCTCCGATGCAAGGTCGCTTTCGGGCTGAGCGTACGTTGATGGTGCAAGGCACGAGCTCCGGCGCCGGCAAGAGCACGCTTGTGGCGGGCGTCTGCCGCGTGCTTGCGCG
>DASYPC010000449.1:0-3079 GCA_036007105.1 Burkholderiales bacterium
CGTGGTGACGCGAATGATCGCCGCGCTTCTCGCCTCGCCGGGTGCGCGCGTTTCGGTCGACCTCGAATCGCAGACCGTGACCGACCCAGCCGGTGAAATGCACCACTTCGAGATCACCCCGTTCTGGCGCCATTGCATGCTCGAAGGGCTGGACGAGCTTGCCTATACGCTGTCGCTCGAAGAGCACATCACGGCCTACGAAAAGCGCCTGACATGAAAATCGCCGTCATGCCGGGGGACGGGATCGGAATCGAAGTCACGCGCCAGGCGGTCAAGGTCTTGCGCGCGGCGCTGGGAAACCGCGCCGGGCTGGAGCTGCAGGAGTGGCCGGTCGGCGGCGCAGGCGTTGCTGCTTCGGGCGAGCCGCTGCCGGCGGCCACGCTCGAAGCCGCTCGGCGCGCGGATGCGATCCTCTTCGGCGCCGCAGGATTGCCGGGGGACGAGCTCTTGCCGGCGGCGAAGCGCCCCGGTGCGGCGCTGCTGCGGCTGCGCAAGACGCTCGACCTGTTCGCGAACCTGCGTCCTGCGATGCTTTTTCCCGAGCTCGAGGATGCATCGACGCTGCGTGCCGAAGTGGTACGCGGGCTCGACCTGGTCATCCTGCGCGAGCTGACCGGCGACGTGTATTTCGGCGAGCCGCGCGGCATCCGGCGCGACGACGCCGGGCAGTGCATCGGCTTCAACACGATGATCTATTCCGAGCCGGAAGTGCGGCGCATCGCCCACGTCGGCTTCCGCCTGGCGCGTGGGCGCCGCCGCAAGCTCTGCTCGGTCGACAAGGCGAACGTGCTGGAGACCTCGAAGGTGTGGCGCGAGGTCGTGACCGAGGTCGGGCGCGAATACCCGGACGTCGAGCTGACGCACCTTTTCGTCGACGCCGCGGCGATGATGCTGATGCGCGCGCCGACGCGCTTCGATGTGATCGTCACGGGGAACCTGTTCGGCGACATCCTCTCGGACGCCGCCGCGATGCTGACCGGATCGATCGGCATGCTGCCGTCGGCGTCGCTCGGCACCGGCACCCAGGGCCTCTATGAGCCGGTGCACGGCTCGGCGCCCGATATCGCGGGAAAGGATCTCGCCAACCCGCTCGGCGCGATCCTCTCGGCAGCGATGATGCTGCGCTACACCTTCAACGACGCTGCAAGCGAGGAGCGGATCCGGCGCGCGGTGCGCGCGGTGCTCGCGCAAGGCTTGCGCACCGCCGATCTGGTCGCGCCCGGCGCGAAATCAGTAGGCACCGAAGCGATGGGTGAGGCCGTGGTCAGCGCGCTCGCGAAAGGGAGCTAGCGGGCCGAGCGCTTCGAGCTCTTCGAGGCGCGCGTCGAACGCGGCAAGCAGGGAAAGGATCAACAGGTAGACGCGGCCCAGCGCGGTGCGCTCGGCCGGATGTCCCGGGTCTTCGGCTGCAAAAAAATGCACCGCGTGTTGCTCGATGGCGCGCAGCACGCCCTGGCAATATGGATCTTCGATCGTCTGCATCCCCGACTCGCACAACCGCTTCACTTGTTCGAGGGTGCTCGCATCGCTCTTGCCGGGCGCGAAGAGCCTCTCGAGGTCCCGGTGCAGCGACCGGGCCTCGCCAATTTCGAGGTAGTTGTCCATGACACTGCAACCATGGACGGTACTCCGGCAGCGACTGCGCCGCCATAGGACGGACGCGGACAGGCCGCGGCGCCTACACCCTCGCGAGATCGTCGGCCGCCATCGCGCGCGCCTTGCGCGCTTCGATCTGCGCGTCGGTATCCGGACGCAGTGCCTGGATGGCCTCCCCGAGGCTGTCGCCCTTGATGATCTTTGCCTTCAGGTGGGCGAACGGGATCGCCAGGTTGTTGCTGACGTGCGCCGCGGCGACGAAATCGCCGAGCGTCCGGAACCCGGACGCCTCGGCTCGCAGGTCGGTCCCCACGGGGAGCAACTTGGCCAGCGTTCCGGCCAGCTTGGGATCGCCCGCGCGCTCCGCCGGCAACGCCGCGATCGGCGTGCTCTGCTGCTGCATGGACCACCCGCTGCCAAGGACGTCCCCGAACCGCTGTGCGTGAGCATTCGGACTCGCGACGGCGAGCAGGCTCGCCAACGAAAGACAAAGGGCGAGAAATCGCGTGTTCATGAGGTTGCCTCCTCCGTTGCCCTGCAACCCCCCTCGCCGAAACAGTACGCCGCGCAATGCATCAAGTCCATCGCGGTTACAACCATTTACAGACACGTCGGTCCTGCTAGCCCTTCGAAAGCTCATCCTCCGCCCGGGCGCGCGCCTTGCGCGCTTCGATCAGTCCGTCGGCTTCGGGCCGCAGCGCCTGGATCGCGCCGCCGAGACTCTCGCCCGCCAGCATCTTGGCCTTCAGATCGGCGAACGGGATGCCGAGATTGCTGCTGACGTGGGCAGCGGCGACGAATTCGCCGAGACTCTTGAAGCCTGAGACCGCGGATTGCAGGTCGGTGCCCGCGGGCAGCAGCTTGGCGACGTTTTCCGAGAGCCGCGTGTTCTGCTGCAAGAGCTCCGAGGGTGTCTTGCTCGCCGCGCTCTGCGGCGTGTCCTGGCGCTCGGTTCCCTGGCGTTCGGTGCTCGCGCCTTTCGACCGTTCCGGAATTCCGTCCCGTTCGATCGGCGCGGCATCGAGCGGCCCGCGCTGAGTCCCGGCGGGCGCGGGCCTGCCGTATACGCCGCCCATCCCGCCACCCATGCCGCCGCCCATCCCGCCGCCGAGAACGTCGGTGCTCGCCGCGAGCATCAAGCCTGCCAGGGAAAAACCGATCGAAACGAATCGTTTGTTCATGCAGCAGCCTCCGATCCAATATCCCCGGGGAAACCATACGCCGCCCAGGGAACGAAGTCCATGGTGCGGCATATCGCTATGATGGCGCGCCGATGAGCACGCACTGGCCGCTGCTGCACAACCGGGACTACATGCTGCTCTGGAGCGGGCAGGTCGTCTCGACGCTGGGCTCGGCCGCTACGAGCGTCGTCTATCCGCTACTCATCCTCGCGCTCACCGGCTCGCCGGCCGATGCAGGCGTCGCGGCAGCGTTCGGCAGCATCCCGTACCTGCTGTTCTCGCTGCCTGCGGGCGCGCTGATC
>DASYPC010000450.1:0-14990 GCA_036007105.1 Burkholderiales bacterium
AAATCTGCGACGCGAGCTCGCGCATTGCGTCGTGCGTTCTATCGGGGGCGTTCATCGCCGGACTCCGTTGGGTTGCTGAACGCGCATGCTACGTGGTTTAACCGCTGCGGCGGACATTTTTCGCCTCCGGGCGGCGTAGAATGCGCCCCTTCCTCCAATCCGCCCGGAACCTCTGATGACCCTATCGATGTACCAGGCGAGCGCGCCGCGCTTCGCCAACTCGCTGCAGAACCTCTCCGCGATCCTCGACAAGACGCAAGCGCATGTCGAGGCGAAAAAGATCGATCCCGCAGTGCTGCTCGCGAGCCGGCTCTATCCCGACATGTTCCCGCTCGTGCGCCAGATCCAGATCGCATCCGACAACGCCAAGGGCCCGGTCGCGCGCCTGGCGGGCGTCGAAGTACCGAAATACGAGGACACCGAGGAGACGATCGCCGACCTGAAGGCGCGCCTCGCCAAGACGATCGATTTCGTCAGCAGCTTCAAGCCCGCGCAGATCGACGGCAGCGAGGACAAGGACATCCATCTGAAGCTCGGGCCGCGCGAAGTAGACTGGAAGGGAATGCAGTACCTGCTCGGCTTTGCGCTGCCGAACTTCTACTTTCACGTCGTAACCGCGTACGACATCCTGCGCCACAACGGCGTCGAGATCGGCAAGCGCGACTATATCGGCACTCCGTAGGCGGATGGGCGTGCCTGGCGCCGCTGCGCTGATCGCGGACCTGGTCGACGCGAACCATATTCTGTTCCGCGAGGGCGTGCTCGACGGGTTCGGCCACGTCAGCGCGCGCGATCCACAGCGCGCCGGCCGGTTCCTGCTCGCGCGCAGCATGGCGCCGGCGCTGGTGGGCGCGGACGACATGATGCGCTTCGACTTCGACGGCAACACCGCCGGCAAGGATTCCCGCCCACCGTATCTCGAGCGCTTCATCCATGGCGAGATCTACCGCGCGCGCCCCGACGTCAACGCGATCGTGCACAGCCACTCGCTCGGCGTGATCCCGTTCGGCGTCGCGAGCGGAAACCGCTTGCGCGCGATCTGCCACATGAGCGGCTTCCTGGGCGGGGCGACGCCGGTGTTCGAGATCCGCGCCACTGCGGGTCCCGCGAGCGACCTGCTGATCCGCGACCGCAAGCTCGGCGCCGCGCTCGCGCGCTCGCTCGGATCGAACGCGGTGGTGCTGATGCGCGGGCACGGCTCGACCGTGGTGGGAGCCAGCGTGCGGCAGGCGGTGTTTCGCGCCGTCTACACCGAAGTGAACGCGCGGCTGCAGTCCGAGGCGCTGCGGCTCGGCCCGGTCACCTATCTGACCGAGCAGGAGGCGGAGCTCGCCTCGGCCACCAACGACGGCCAGATCAACCGCGCCTGGGAGCTCTGGAAGATGCTTGCCGCGCAGGCTCCGCTCCGAGCCGCGCAGAGATCTCGCCCGCCGCGGCGAGTACCCGGTCCTTCAGGCGCACGCGGATCTCGGCAGGACTGAAGGCGCCCGAGACCGTCGTGGCGTTGATCGCCGCGGCAATGCGCCCGCCTGCGTCGCGCACCGGAGCGGAAATCGCCACCATGCCGCGCGGGAAAAGGCTGCTCGCGGAATTGCTGTCGCTGATGCCGTAGCCGCTTTCGCGATCCGCTTTGATCCTCATGGCGAGCGCATCGAGCGTCGCCGGTGCGTTCGGGCCGGCGTCGACGAGCCGCACTCCGCGGTAGAGCGCGCCGAGCGCCTCGCGGTCGAGATCGCCGAGCAGCAGCCGGCCGATCAGCGCAGCATGCGCGGGCACGGTGAAGCCGACGCCGAAACCGCTCGAGACCGCCGCGCGCACCGGATGGCGGCTGACGAACACGACGCTGGTTCGATCGAGCACCGCGAGGTGCGTGGAGCAGCCGATTTCGTCGCGCAGACGCGCGAGCACCGGGCCGGCGAGCTCGACCACGTCGAGGGAAGCGAGGTACTCGAAGCCGAGCGAGAGCACGCCCGGACCGAGCGCGAACACGCCGCGCGGCGCCTGCCTCAGCAGCCCGAGCGCTTCCAGTGCCTGCAGCAGCCGATGGACGGTAGAGCGCGGGATCGCGAGCTCGGCCGCGACCTCGGGCGCCGAGAGCCGGGTGCGGTCGCGACGATAGAGGCGCAGGATCGCGATGCCGCGCTCCAGGCCCGGCACATCGGTCGCCGGCTCACGCCGGCGTGCGCACATAGATTCGTCCGTCGCGGACCGTGACGTCGACGGGTTTGAGGCGAAATCTCGAGTCGCCGGGATGCCGCCCGGTGGCGATGTCGTACTCGAACCCGTGCCACGGACAGACGATCTGCGGCGTCGCGCTGAAGCGCAAGCCCAGGCTCCTGCGGTCCTCCGCGAGCACTTCCTCGACCTTGCGAAAGATTTTCCCCTGGCAGACCGGCCCGCCGGCGTGCGGGCAGCGGTTCTCCCAGGCTTGGATCCTGTCGCCCTGCCGGAACACTCCGAACTCGAGCGATCCGACCTGGAACACGCGGTGATCGCCGTCGGCGATCTGCGCGAGCTCGCCCACCAGCACTTCATTCATCGTGCGGCTTCCGAAAATTCCGGCAGCGGCCGGCGATACCACATCGCGACGTCGAACGGGTTCAGGTCGGCGGCGCGCATCAGCTCGCAGATCGCGAGCACGGCTTCGGTCGCGGTAATCGCGTTCTTCTCCACGACCGGCGTGGCGAAGCCCGTTGTCTCGACGCGAGCGGCATAGCGCTTGACCGCCGAAGTCAGCGCCTCGCGCAATCCTTCTTCCGACAGTGGGTCCGTCATCGCAGGTCCTTTCATCTGTATTGGGGCGGCTCGACTTTCTGCGCGAGCTTGCGTCCCGGGTGCGGCAGGTTGAAGAGTCGCAGCGCGTTCTCGCCGAGGATGTTGCGCTTGGCCTGCTCGGAGAGGAACGGCAGGTCGGTGATCGCAGCGGGCAGGTCGAAGTCCCAATGCGGCCAGTCCGAGGAAAACAGCAGCTGGGTCTCGGCGTGGATCGCATCGAACGTCGCTTCGGTCAGCTTCAGGTTGCTGCGCTCGAGCGGCTGGCTGCTGTAGTACATCTCGCGCATGTAGTCGCTCGGCTTGCGCTTCAGCAGAGGCGCTTCCGAGGAGCGCATCCCGAACTCGTGGTCGAGCCGCTGCATCGTGAACGGCACCCAGGCGAGGCCGCTCTCGATCCAGACGACCTTGAGCCTGGGAAAGCGCTCGGGCAGGCCGTTGATCACCCAGTTGGTCAGGTGCACCAGGTTGAAGTGGACGAACGAGATCGAGTGCATCGAGATGAAGCGGTTGCATTGCTTCATCGACTCGTCGCCCCAGTTGTAGCCGGAGTGGAACGTGATCGGCATGCCGCGTTCTTCGAGCATCGCGTAGAGCCGCATGTAGGCGTTGTCGTGCACCGCGCGATAGCGCGTCGAGGTGACCGTGAAGCCGATCACGCCGGGCTTCTCGCCGAACTCCTCGACGCTGCGGATGCAGGCTTCGGGATCGTTGAACGGCAGGTAGGCGAGCGCCTTGATGCGCGGCTCCTGCGGGATGATCTTGTCCGTCAGCCAGCGGTTGAACGCGTCGCCAAGCTGCACCTCGGCTTCCGCCATCGGGTGCATGCCGAGCGTCAGCATCGGCGTCGGGAACACGACGGTGTAGTCGATCCCCATCGCGTCCATCGCCCGGCGCACCAGCGTCGTCTGGCGGTGTGTGCCGTCCTCGGTCGGCTCGCGCTGCGAGTGCTGGTGCGGGATGCGTCCCCCGACGTCCTGGAAGATCAGGCCGGGCTGCGTGTTCATCAGGCCGGTCACGCCCTGCTTCTCGGAGATCGATTTCGCCAGGTGCCGCAGCACGTCGTTGTCGATCAGGTCGGTGATCTCGGACCAGAAGGCCACCTCGGTGACGTGCGCGTCGATGTCGACGATGAACACGTCGTCCGCGGGTCGCTGCCGGATCGCCGGCGCGAGCACGTCGCGGGTATCCGAATGCACCGTGATCTTCGGCAGCTCCTTGACCGGGATGTCCATGAGTCTCTTTCCTTCTAGAGGGCGGCGTCGACGAGCAGCTTCAGCACCAGCACGATCAGCGCGCTGCAGAGCGCCCAGCCGAGGAGCGTGAGCGCCCGCGGCGCGGCGTAGGCGCCCATGACGCGTTTCGAGCCTGCGAAATGCAACAGCGGCAGCAGCGCGAACGGCAGCTGCACGCTCAGCACCACCTGCGAAAGCACGAGCAGCGAGCCGATGCCGCCATCCCCGCCGTGTCCGACCGCGAACAGCGCCGGGATCAGCGCGAGCAACCGCGTGAAGAGCCGGCGCTGCCAGGCCGGAATGCGGATCCTGAGGAAGCCCTCCATGACGACCTGGCCCGCGAGCGTCGCGGTGAACGTGGCGTTCAGGCCTGCGGCGAGAAGCGCGAGCGCAAAGAGCGTGCTCGCCCCTGCGGCGCCCACCAGCGGCGAAAGCAGCGTATAGGCATCGCGGATGTCGGTCACGTCGGCGCGGCCCGCCTGGTGGAACACCGAGGCCGCGACCACCAGGATCGCGGCGTTGACGAAGAACGCGAGCGACATCGCGGCGATCGTGCAGGCGGAGGAAGTCCGGATCGCGGCTTTCTTGTCTGCACCGCCGGCGTCCTTGACCAGCCACGACTGCAGGTAGATGTTGTGCGGCATCACGGTTGCGCCGACGATGCCGATCGCGAGGTAGAGCAGCTCCGGGTTCGTGAAGATGCGCTGATCCGGGATGAGGCCGCGCGCCAGCGCCGCGCCCTCTGGCGGCGCCATCGCGAGGACGATGCCGAGACAGGCGGCGACCACCACGATGAGGCCGATCACCACCGCTTCGAGGCGACACAGCCCCTTGTCCTGCAGGTACAGGATCAGGATCGCGTCGGCGCTCGCAAGCAGCACGCCCCCGACGAGCGGCAGCCCGAAGAGCAGGTGCAGCGCCACAGCGACGCCGATCAGCTCGGCAAGGTCGCAGGCGACGATGCCGAGCTCGGCGAGCAGCCACAGCGTCAGCGACACCGGCTTCGGGTAGTACTCGCGGCAGCAAGTAGCGAGATCCTTGCCGCTGCCGATGCCGAGCCTCGCGGAAAGGATCTGCAGCGGCATCGCCATCAGGCTGGAGAGCAGCACCACCGAGAGCAGCAGGTAGCCGTGTCCGGAGCCGGCGGCGAGGTCGGTCGCCCAGTTGCCTGGGTCCATGTAGCCCACCGTCACCAGCGCCGCCGGGCCGAAGGCGAGCCAGGCGCGCGCCGGGAGCGCGGGCTTGGCTGCCGGGAGCGCGAGGACAGGGCTGGCGGTGTATTCCATTAGAGGGACATTGTCCTACTAATGGTAAGGCTAGACGGTTCGCGGGCGAGCGTCAACCACGGCTGCTAGCATTCGGGCCATGCCCCGTCTTGTGGTGCCGGTTGCCTTTCTTTTCCTGCTGCTACCAACTACCGCGCTTCCCCAGTCCGCAAAGGACCTCCGGCGCGTGGAGGAAATGGATCGCGCTTGCGAAAGAGCGCGCGATGAAAGAATCCGTCAGGTGCAGCGGCAGAAGATCGCAGCGTGTCTCAAGGAACCGCCCGAGTATCGAGCGGCGCCCAAGACCCGTGAGGAATGCGAACGCTACTGGGGCGATTACGGCTGGGTGCAAGGCAGCAAGAGGTCCGGCGGCACGAAACCGCATCTGTTCGCGGACTTGCCCGTATGCAGGAGGGCCGCCGAGGCCCGTAGGAAATTGGAACGCCGCTAGAATCTTCTCCATGCCCAGCATCGATCCGGATCGGCTTCTCGCCGACTTGCGCACGCTGCGCAGCATCGGCGCGCAAGGTCCGGGCGTGGTCAGGCCGGCGTTCAACGCCACGGACATGGAAGCGCGGCGCTGGCTGAAGCTGCGCTACGAGGAGGCGGGCCTCGAAGCGACGATCGACGGCGTAGGAAACGTGCTCGGCCGCTCGCGCCGCCGGGGCAAGGCGCTGCTGATCGGCTCGCATTCGGATACGCAACCGACAGGCGGCTGGCTGGATGGCGCGCTCGGCGTGATCTACGCGCTCGAAGTCGTGCGCGCGCTCACCGCGGACGATGCGACTCGCGAACTGGCAGTGGATGCCGTCTCGTTCCAGGACGAGGAGTCGCGCTTCATCGGATGTCTCGGCAGCCGCTCGCTCACCGGAGCGCTGACCCCTGAACTGGAGCAGGGCGCAGTGGACCGCGATGGCGTCAAGCTCGCGGATGCACTACGCGAAGCGGGCCTCGCCGATGCGCCGCGCCTGCGTCTCGAGCGCGACCGCTACGCCGGGTTTCTCGAGGCGCATATCGAGCAGGGCCCGCATCTGGAGGACACCGGCCAGAAGATCGGCGTGGTGAGCGGCATCGTCGGTCTGCGCGGAATTCGTTTTGTCTTCCGCGGCCAGCAGAATCATGCCGGAACCACGATGATGGCGCGGCGCCGCGACGCTGCGACTGCGCTCTACGAGCTCGCGCACCGGATCAACCAGGAGTTCCCCAAGGTCGCCGCGGAGCGCAGCGTCTGGACCATGGGACGCGCACGCATCGAGCCGAACGCGACCTCGATCGTGCCGGGCTACGCCGAGCTCGACCTGCAGTTCCGCGATGCGTCCGAAGCGCCGCTCGATGCATTCGAGGCGATCGTGGAAAGGCTGGTGGCCGAAATGAACGCCCGCGGCGGTGTGCGGATCGAGGCGACGCGCGCCCGCGCGCCGATCGCGCCGACGCGCATGGACGAGCGCTTGCAGCAGCACATCGCGCAGGCGGCCGAGCGCCATGCGCCGGGCAAGTGGCAGCGCATGCCGAGCGGCGCGTTCCATGACGCGGGCATCGTCTCGGCGTGCATTCCCTCGGCGATGCTGTTCATTCCGTCGATTGGCGGCATCAGCCACGACTTCGCCGAGGACAGCCGCGACGAGGACATCGTGCTCGGCTGCCGGGTGCTCGCGGATGCAGCGGCGTCGATCCTCGCTGCTGCGAACTGAGGCTTTTTCTCTGACGATTACTGCTGTATCGGCCCGGCAAAACGTATGACGCCAATATCGGCACTCGTCGGTTTGTTGGCCGTTTTCATCTTGACCTGGATCGCCGCGGCGCTTTGGGCCAACCGAACGGTCGGTGTCTTGCCCAATCGCGCCCAGATGCCACTCTATGTGGGCGCGCTTCTGGCCGCTCTGTTGCTCGTCATCGCCAGACTGCTTTTTCCGGTTCTGCGAATGCGGCTCTGGGAAGAAAACCTCTCGTTCGATTGGGCGATGGTCGCCGTCTGCGCAATCGGGTTGGCGTGGTGCTGGTGGGCCCGGCTCCACCTGGGTAAGTTGTGGTCGGCGGGCGTCAGCCGGAAAGAAGGCCACCGCGTCATCGACACGGGGCCCTACGGCATCGTCCGGCACCCGATCTACACGGGGGCGATTCTTGCCATGTTCGCGTTCGCGGCTGCCCGCGCCAGGCCGTTTGATCTTCTTGCGGCGTTGCTGGTCACCGTCTTCTTCGGCTGCAAGGCGCGGCTGGAAGAACGATTTCTGCAGCAGGAGTTCGGTGCGGCATACGACGCGTATCGCCAGCGGGTGCCGATGCTCGTGCCGTTCCTCCGGCTACGAACCTCCGGATAATGACCGCACGGCTCTGAGAGCATGCAGATCGAGCACCAAACCCTTCGCCTCAGACGGGTTGCGCTGCACGTGGTCACAACGGGATCAGGTGTCCCCGTCATGCTGCTGCACGGTTGGCCGCAGACCTGGTACGAGTGGCGCAAGGTCATGCCTCTTCTTGCCGAGCGCTACCGGCTGGTCGTCCCGGACCTTCCGGGACTGGGGGACAGCTCGAGGCCTGCAGACGGCTACGACAAGAAGACCATTGCGCTGGATCTGTGGGAAATGTGCGAGCGACTGCAGCTCGGCCGCTTCCACCTGGTCGGCCATGACTGGGGCGGACCCACCGCATTTGCGCTCGCTTGCTCGCAGCCTGCGTCCGTCAGGACCCTCACCATTCTCGACGTGACGATTCCGGGCATCGGGCCGGACCTCTCGCAGGGCGGAAGGCGCTGGCACCACGCATTCCACATGACCCCGGATCTTCCTGAGATTCTGGTGCAGGGACGCGAGCGCGAGTACTTGAGCTGGTTCTACCGGGAATTCTGTTGGCAGCGCGGCGCGATCGAGGAAGCCGATATCGACGAGTACGTTCGCTGCTACAGCGCGCCCGGTGCATTGCGCGCGGGCTTCGAGTACTACCGCAACATCCCCCGCGATCAGGCCGACAACCGCGCGCTGCTTGACTCCGGATTCCGTCTGCAGATGCCGGTCCTCGCGCTAGGGGGAGCCAGGGCAGAGGCGAGGGGTCGTGGCGAGGAGCCGCTCGCATCACTGCGCGCGATTGCGACCAACGTGCAGGGAGGCGCGCTGCCCGACTGCGGACACTTCATCCCCGAGGAGCAGCCCGCGGCGCTTGCCGAGCGACTGCTTCGCTTTTTCGCGGTCTAGAATTGCCGCGGGAGGATATGACCATGGCGGCAACCGGAACGCTGCGGGTTCTTGTCGGCTTGCTTTGCGTGACGCTATCGGCGGGCGCACGCGCGCAGGACAGCTATCCCTCGAAGCCCGTTCGCATCATGGTGTCGTTCGCGGCCGGCGGCCCGACCGATCAGGTCGCCCGCGTCATGAGCGCGAAGCTCACCGAGCTCCTCGGGCAGACGTTCGTGGTGGAGAACAAGACCGGCGCCGGCGGCAACATCGGCGCTGCCGAAGTCGCCCGGGCCGCGCCCGACGGCTACCTGCTGTTGGTGGCGACCGTGTCCACCCACGCGATCAACCCGGGGCTGTACAAGAACATGCCCTACGACCCGCTACGCGACTTCACGCCGGTGGGCCAGATCGGAGTGACGCCGTGTGTGCTGGTGGTGCATCCGTCGATCCCCGTGACGGACGTGAAGGGGCTGGTCGGGCTCCTCAAGGCGAATCCCGGCAAATACAGCTATGGCTCCTCGGGCATGGGCTCGATCCTTCACCTGTGCGGCGAGCAGTTCAAGACCGCCGCGGGCGGCCTGCAAGCCGTCCATGTTCCCTACCGCGGCTCGGCGCCGATGATGGCCGACCTCGTCGGCGGCCAGATCGCGATCGCATTCGACGCCCTGCCGACGGTCCTGCCGCAGGTGCAGGCCGGCAAGATTCGCGCGATCGGCGGTGGCATGGCGACGCGCGCCCGCGCGATGCCGGACCTTCCGACGCTGCAGGAGCAGGGCGTGAGCGGCTTCGAGTGCTACACCTGGAACGCGATCCTCGCGCCCGCCAGGACGCCCGCGCCGATCGTGGCGGTGCTGAGCGACGCGATCAACAAAGCCCTCGCCGACCCCGGTGTGCTAAAGCGCTTGCAGGACGCAGGCGTCGATCCGACACCGGGCGGCTCGCCCGAGAAGCTGGCGGCGTTCATGAAGGCCGAGCTCGCGAAATGGGCGCCGATCATCAAGGCCTCGGGCGCGCAGGTGGATTGACGCTGGCGGCCGCGGCGGGCCGGCGCGCTCAGCGCGCGATGTCCGCTTCCTCCTCCTGCTGCAGCGCGAAGATCGACGTGTAGCCCTTCGACCAGTCCGGCGGCATCAGGCAGGGCCGCGGATCGTGGTGCGCGAACTGCGCGCGCTTGCCGCGCAGGATGAACTGGTCGTGCTTGGGCTTGATCGGATTCACCGTGTACGGGAAGGCGTCCGCCGAGGTCATCGTGTTCAGCAGCAGCGGCCGCCCCAGATCGGAGTCATTGCGCGCCGAGTAGTGCAGCGTGCGGCAGTTGTGGATCGTGAGCGAGCCCGCCGGCCCGGGCAGGAACACGGCCTTTGACAGATCGAGCTTCGCCGTATCGGCCTCCGACAGGCACCCGGTCCAGTTGCCCTTCGCGTCGTACTGCGAAAGCATGGGGTCGATCCAGTGGCTGCGCGGCATCACGCCGAGCGGCCCCTGCTCCATGCCGCAGTCGTACAGGTAGGTGCCCACCGTGAGCGGGGAATAGTTCGTGTGCGGCCAGAAGCTGATGTCGTAGTGCCACTTGACCTCTTCGCCGCCCTGCTTCCATTTGAAGTTCAGCTTGGAGTGATGAAATTTCACGTCTGGGCCGACCAGGTCGGCGACGATGTCGGGCAAAGGCGAATTCAGGCAGTACTCCCAGAACACCGGGTGCTGCTCGACCGGGTTCGAGACCCGGCGCAGGCGCGGCGCATCGGGGCGGTGTCCGGGCTCGAAATCGAACACCGCGTCCGACTTGGTCACTTTGCGGCTGCGCTCGACGAGCTCGTCCGTCGCCGCGCGCAGTTTCGCGAGCCAGTCTTCGCCGATCGCGTGCTCGACGAGCAGGTAGCCGTTCTCGAAGTAGGACTCGCGCTGCTTCTGCGTCAGGATCTTCGGCTTGATTGCGAGAACCTGTTCCGGTGTCATGGCAAGACTCCTTCGCGAACAGCCTCCATCATAAACTGGGCCAGGCGAGCGGGACGCCTTCTTCCAGCAGGTGACGTTGGAATTGCCCCAGCATTGCCGCATCCTCCCGCACCGCAGCGGGCGGCACCCGCGCGCCAAGCGCGAATGCAGCCAGCGCCCCGGCGGCCTCGCCGACGTTCCATTCGACCGGATGCAGCCGGTAGCAGCCATTGGTGATATGCGTGGTGCCGAGGTTCTTGCCGCCGGCGATCAGGTTGTCGATGCGCACGGGCAGCAGCGCCCCCAGAGGAATCTGGAAGGGCTTGGTGCGGCAGCTCGCGCCGACATCGTCGGGGCCCGAGCGATGGATGTCGATCGGATACCAGCCGACGCCGACGGAATCGGCAAAATGCGCCGCCCGCGGCCCCGTCTGGTAGCGCTCCGACACTTCCTGCTCGACGATCGTTTTCCGTGCCTGGATACGTCGCGACTCGCGGATGTAAGGGTGCTTCGACAAGCCGTCCGCGGTGTCCATCACGTCGGGCCGCAGGCGTATCTCGGGCGCGCCGAGCCGCGCACCCGTGGCCGGCGCTTCGGTCTGCAGCCAATGCAGAAAGCCCAGGCTTACGCGTTTCGCGTCCTGCAGTGCTCTTGCGGCTTCGAGGGGCGAGCAATCGAGGAGGCTGCGGTCGCGGTAGTCGTTGCCCGGCCAGTTGAACATCGTCACGTCGCTGCATGAAAAGCGCTTGCCGTCGATGAGGCGCCGGTAGGTCCACAGCCCGCCCTTGGTCCCCGGCATCGTGTCGTACAGGCGGTACTCGAGCCAGCCGCTCGTCTCCCCGTAGATCTCGCCGCCATGGACTTCTATGCGCAGGCTGTAGGGCTGTGCTGTCCTGTAGTGCTCGTATTTCTCCGGACGCGGGATGACATGGTTTTCGCCATCGCCGAGGCGCTCGCATGCAAACGTGTACGTGAAGCTCTGCACGCAATGCGGCTTTGCTTCCACCGGCTGTGCCTGTTTCTCGCCCGTCTGCGCGATGGTTTCCGCGCCGATGACGTGCTCCGCCCCGCATAAGGGCAGCAGGTCACCCAGCTCGGTGGCATCGATGACGAGTCCGGGATGGAAGCGGATCAGACGAGCGTCATCGAGTCCCATCGCGACGACTTCGGTGATCCGATCGCCTTGCGTCGTCGCCGACACCGCTTTCATGCGTTTGAAAACCTGGATGCCGGCCGGCAGCATCTGCTCGATGATCCGCACGGCCACGCGCGGCTCGAAAGCGAGGCGTGTCACCCAGCAGTTGCCCGGATTGGATCTGCCGTAGTGCTCGCGGATCGCGTTGCGCAGCGCGTAGTAGCTTCGGGTGCCGCCGAACGACTCGATGTGCTCGTGCTCGTCGAGCGCGGAGACGCCCTGCGCGGTCATCTGGCCGCCGAGCCAGTCGGTTTCTTCGAGCAATGCGACGCGGCGGCCGTTCCTCGCGGCCGCAAGCGCGGCCGCGACACCGCCGATGCCGCCGCCGGCGATCAGGATCTCGCAGGATTCAGCGCGTGCGGATCCCGGCGGTTCTACCTGCAGGACCGCGAGCGACGGATCGCCGCTCGCGGGTACCCGCATGACATCGACGACCGCATCGAGCGAGCGCTGCACTCACTTCGCAGCCGGCTTCGCGGCGGGCTTCGCGGACGGCTTCTTGCCCCAGTAATAGTCCGCCGAGAAGCTGTAGGCGGGGTACATCGCCATGCGGGCCGGCACGACGTTCTCGGCGTACTTGCGCTGGGACTCGAGCACCTTGGCGAAGAACGGATCCTCCTTGGCGAACTTGTCCTTGATCGCGTCCCAAGTCTCGAGCTGCTTGATCATTACTTCGGTCGGCGTGCGCCGCACGTTGACGCCGTGCTTGGTGCGCATCTCGGCGAGCGTCTTTCCGTTCTCGCGGCTGTAGGTCAGCCACCAGCGCAGATACGTTTCCGAGGCCGCCATCTTGATGATTTCCTGCAGGTCCGGCGAAAGCGATTTCCAGGAGGCTTTCGAGATGATGAGATCGCCCACTTCGGTCATCTCGTGCATGCTCGGCATGTAGTAGTACTTCCACACGTTGTGGAACCCGAGCTTGACGTCCTCGTACGGGCAGCACCATTCGGCTGCATCGATCACGCCGCGCTGCGCGGATGGAACAATCTCTCCACCCGGCATGCTCACGACCGATGCGCCCGCCGCGTTGAGGATCTGCGCGTTCATGCCGACCGCGCGCATCTTGCGGCCCTTGAGATCGGCCCAGCCTTTGAAGGGCTCCTTGAACCAGCCGAACATCTGCGGGGTGAACGGCAGGATCGGCAGCGAGATCACATCGCGCTTGATGATCGTCTCGAACCACTCGTCCATCAGCTGCTGGCCGCCGCCGTCGTAGAACCAGCCCAGGTGATCGAACAGATCCATGCCGAAGGGCCCGCCGGGCCCGCCTGTGAACAGCACCGCGGCCGGATGCTTGCCGATCAGATAGCCGGACCACGTGTGGGCGCCGTCGATCACGCCCTTGTGGGTGGCATCGGTGACTTCGAATGCCGGAACGATCGTCCCGGCCGCCGAGGTCTTGATCACCAGTCTTCCCGCCGTGGTCTTGTTGACCCGGTCGGCGAACTGGTTGAAGTTCTCCATGAACGTGCTGGACGCCGGCCAGCTCGCCTGCATGGTCAGCGTTTTGGATCCCGCCTGCTGCGCATGCGCGGCAATCCCGCAGAATGCGCCCGCAAGCAACATCGTCCCCGCGACTGCAACCCTTGCAAATCCCCTTCTCGTTATCGACATGGTCTTCCTCCTCTGAGGGGCATGATATACCCGCGGGCAAGGTATAGTTGGCGCGATATGGCCGAGGCAGCGAAGCCCGCGGAGCGCAAGAAGCGGACGATCACCGAGATCCGCGACTCGAAGAGGACCGGCGAGAAGATGGTCTACACGTCGGTGCTCGATTACACGTCCGCGAAATGGGCCGAGAGTGCCGGGGTCGACGTATGCGTGGTCGGCGACAGCCTGGCGATGACCTGCCACGGCCATCCGAACACCATCCCGGCGACGATGGACATGATGGTGCTGCACGCTGCTGCGGTGCGGCGAGGCGCGCCGAATACCTTCGTGCTGGGCTGCATGCCCTACCAGAGTTACCACACTGTCGATCGCGCGCTCGCGAACGCGACCCGCTTCATGCAGGAGGCGGGGTGCGACGCGGTCAAGCCGCAGGGCGGCAAGTCGCAGGCGCACGTGCTGAAGGCGCTCGTCGACGCGGGCGTGCCGACCGCTTCCCACATCGGGCTCACGCCGCACACGATCGCGATGTTCGGCGGGTTCAGGATCCAGGGGCGCACCGCGGACGCGGCGATGAAGATCCTGGAAGACGCGCTGGCGATCCAGGACGCCGGCTGCTTTATGCTCGAGTTCGAGGCGGTACCGGCGAAGATCGCCCGGGTCATCTCGCAGCAGCTCGAGATTCCGACCATCGGCATCGGCGCGGGTGCGGGCACCGACGGGCAGATCCTGCTCTCGTACGATCTGCTCGGCGTGTTCACCGATTTCAAGCCCAAGTTCACGAAGCGCTATGCCAACCTGACCGAGGTGGCGGTCGCCGGGCTGAAAGCCTATGCTGCCGACGTCAGGGCGGGCACGTTTCCGGACGACGACCACAGCTACGGCGTGGACGAACGGGAGTACGAGAATTTCCTCGGCATGGTGGAGAAGCGCCGGCACGCGTGACCGGCGGCAAAGGAGGATCCATGGCAGAGCTCGTTGACAGCCACAATCCCACGGAGCGCCAGCTCAAATTCCGCGAGGAATACCAGGCGCAGATCCATCCCCTCTACAGCGGCCCGGTGCACATCGGCGTGATCTATCTCGTCGGCCTTTCGGTCATCGGCTGGTGCGTGTCGCGGCTGCAGGGCGCGAGCTGGGAATGGCTGCTGGTGGTGCCGGTGTTCTTCTTTTCCAACCTGTTCGAGTGGTGGATCCACAAGTACGTGATGCATCGGCTGGTCGACGTGTGGGCGCTGCGTGCAATTTACGACCGGCATACGCGCCAGCATCACCAGTACTTCACCGACAACGAGATGTGCGTCGCCACGACGCGCGAGTGGCGCATCATTTTCTTTCCGTGGCGGGCGCTCTTCACGTTCATGGGACTCGGCGCCCCGTTCGCGCTGGCGCTCGGCGCTGCGCTGAACCCGAACGCAGGCTACATCCTGATGGTCACGATCATCGCGCAGTACCTCATCTATGAGGCCTTCCATTATTGCTGCCACGTGCGCGACAACTGGTTCGTGCGCCACGCGCCGTTCATCAATACCATTCGGCGCCATCACGCCGCGCACCACAACTACGGCATCATGATGACCCGCAACATGAACCTGACGTTTCCCATCGCCGACTGGCTGCTGGGCACGAGCGACGTGAAGCGCGGGCTCCTCGGCACGCTGCTCAATGGCTACAACCAGGACTACGTGCGGCCCGAGCTCAAGCCGACGATCGAGCGCTTCCGCCGCCCGGACGCGCCAGTGACGATCGACGGGCCCATCGGGCAGCCCACGGCGTAGCCATGCCGAAGCTCCTGTCGCAAGCCGCGGTC